>JBAZOB010000004.1:0-58617 GCA_041648895.1 Patescibacteria group bacterium | reverse complement strand
ATGGGCACGCGAGCTATTCGGCATCAAAGCGGCTTTATTGGCACTTCTGCTCTATACTTTTTCACCTAACATTATAGCTCACAGCCGTTATATTACAACCGACATCGGCGTAGTAGCGTTTTATTTTATCACTGCCTATTATCTGTACAAATTCATTCGGACTAATTCCGTACATTTTGTGATATTATCCGGTATTTTTTTGGGTTTAGCAGAAGCCAGCAAATTTAACGCGATTATGCTGATCCCGGTCATTGTCGTTATTTTGCTTGTAGCGAAATTTCTGGATAAAAAATCACGTACCCCCGTGTCATTACAAATTATTCCTGCCGGCATCATTATTTTTTCAATATGCGCTTTGATAATTTTTGCCTCATATTTTGGCGCGTACCAAAAGCCGATTTATGATCATAATGTCCAAAAACTTTATAGCCAGCTTGAATACATTTTAACGACCCATGATTATACCGACGTCAAGCCAATAGCTAATAATTTGATAACCTTCGCGGATCCGCGAACGACATCTGGCCAATATATGCTGCATACGGCAGCATATCTCGTCATTCCTGCTTATCCATATGTCAATGGTTTCCTGAAACTTTATTTCCATAATTACACAGGACATTTGTCATACTTACTGGGCGATTACTCTGATTTTGGCTGGTGGTACTATTTTCCTGTAGCCTATGCGGCAAAAACCCCCCTTTCCGAACTACTCTTGTTCATGGCCGGTATGGTATATGCAGCATATGTCATATTGAGGCGCTCGAATGCACTATCCTACAAAGAACCATGGCTGTATTGTACTGTCATCCCTCCGCTATTTTATTTTGCTTGGAGCATGACTGGTCATATTAATTTGGGCGTACGGCACGTCCTGATCATCGAACCATTTGTTTTTATCATTATCGCCCTTGTATTTCATAAAGTAATTGTTCAGAAAAAAAAGTGGTTATATGCCGTCGTATTGCTGATAATCGCATTTCAGCTTTATTCAGTAATTAAAATTTATCCGAATTTTATTGCCTATTTCAATGAAGCAGCTGGCGGACCAAAAAATGGCCATTCCATATTAGTTGATTCAAATATCGATTGGGGTCAGGATGCCAAAAAATTAAAAACATACATGACTGAAAATTCAATAGATCATGTATGCATGAGTTATTTTGGGCAGGCGCCGTTGGAGTATTACGGGATTAATAATTGGTACCTGCCGGATAATGAAAATATTCAGCATCAAGGTGAATTCAAATGCGTGGTCGCAATCAGTATTACCAGTTTATATTCAGAAAAACGGGAATATGAATGGCTATTACGCTTTCAGCCTACAGCAACAATTGGATACTCCATAAATATTTACGATTTTCGAAAGTCTGGCGTTATATTTTGACGTATAGTGACATTTATGATATAATCAACGGGCATAAAAGCCCATTTTTTAATATTTTATGCTGCCAAACCAAGAAATAAAAAAAATTTTAACAAATGCAAATTCCCTACCTTCGGAACAGGTTGAAGACGCATGGAAAAAGTCACAAACAGACAATATTGATTTTGCCCAGTACCTTGTCAGCAAAAATTTAATTTCGGAAAACGTCCTATTTGAGACGATAGCAAATTACTACAAGATACCGTTTATTGACCTGCGCCGGATGACTATTCGTAAGGACATACTAACGATAGTCCCGGAAAGTATTGTACAGACTTACCAAATAGTTGCATTTGATAAATCGGAAACGGAATTGAAAGTTGCCACGATTGACCCGAAGAACCTGCAGATCATTGAATTTCTCCGGAAAAAAACAGGATTAAAAATCAAAATACACGTTACCACCCCTTCAAGTATTAAGGAGGTTGTTTCGCTTTTTCACAAAGGACTATCATCTGAATTTAAGAAAATCACTAAAGGCGATGAAATTGAGGAAAATAAGACCGAGGATCTAAAACAATTGGCCCAGGATCTACCTATTGTTCGGATTGTCGATACGTTATTGGAATATGCTATATTTGAAGGAGCGTCAGACATCCATATCGAACCAACGGAAAAGGATATTCTTATCCGATATCGTGTTGACGGCATTTTACGGGAAGTGATGAGGCTCCCGAAAAATTTGCAGCCTGGCATAACTGCCCGCATAAAAATTCTCTCAAATCTGAAAATCGACGAGCATCGACTGCCCCAAGACGGGCGTTTTAAGGTTTCTACGTCAGATTATAAAATTTCCTTCCGTGTTTCAATTATTCCGGTGTTTGACGGCGAAAAAATTGTTTTACGCTTGCTAAATGAATCAATGAAGATGCTGACCATGGAACAAATCGGGTTCCAGCTAAAAGCACTTGAAGTGATCCAGCAAAATCTAAAAAAATCTCAAGGTATGATTCTGGTAACCGGTCCAACGGGAAGCGGTAAGACAACAACATTGTATACTGTACTGAATATCCTCAATATTCCTACCGTTAATATTTCAACTATTGAAGATCCGATCGAGTATCGTATGCCGCGCGTCAATCAGAGTCAGGTTAACCCAAAAATTGGCTTTACTTTTGCCAACGGATTGCGCTCCTTACTCCGCCAGGATCCGAACATCATCATGGTCGGCGAAATTCGTGACACGGAAACAGCCGAAATCGCCACACATGCTGCCATGACTGGACACTTGGTTTTATCAACGCTACACACCAACGATGCGGTAACCACACTCCCCCGCCTAGAGGAAATGGGCGTCCCCCCGTTCTTAATAGCGTCAACAACCAATGTAATAGTCGCTCAACGTCTTGTCAGAAAAATTTGCATGAATTGCATACAAAGCTACACGCTTTCAAAAAAAGCAATCGACGAGCTGAAAAAAACCTTCAATCTTGACGCGATATTCAAAATTCTTGAAGATCAGGGAATCATCTTGTCCTCAAAAGTCCCGATTGAATCCCTTCTTTTTTATAAAGGAAAGGGCTGCAAACAATGCAATAATACGGGATATAAAGGACGCGCAGGCATTTTTGAAGTCTTGGAAATTAATAAAGACGTATCACAAATGATCGTCAATAAGTCAAGCACGATTGAAATTTTTTCATACGCCAAAAATCATGGGATGTTGACCATGCTTCAGGATGGTTTTATTAAAGCTAAAAACGGATTGACCACGATTGAAGAGGTCATCCGCGCTACTCAAGAATAACCATATGCCAGAATATATTTATACGGCCAGAACGACTGAAGGAAAACTAAAAAAAGATCGTCTCCGCGTCAAAGATGCGAAAGCACTCGAAGAGTACCTCAAGAACCAACACCTCATACTAACATCGTCTAAAGAAGTTACGAAAAAAGGCTTTATTTCATTTGAAAAAATAAACAATATTTTTGCCAAAGTTTCAGTCGTACAAAAAATGTTTTTCACGCAGAATTTGGCCGTCATGATCAGAACGGGCTTTTCCCTGGCGATGGCGCTGGACACCCTGGCGCAGCAGACGCCAAATAAGCGTTTCAAGTCAGTCATTGAAGAAATTAAATTGGACGTGGAAAACGGCATTTCATTCTCTGTCGCCCTCTCACGTCATCCAAAGGTATTTTCACAGCTGTTCGTTAACATGATTGCGGCTGGCGAGACGAGCGGTAAGCTTGATGAAGTACTAAAAACATTGACCAACCAAATGCGGAAAGATCACGCGCTCATATCAAAAGTTCGATCTGCCCTGATGTATCCGTCTGTAGTCGTGGTTGCAATGATCGGCATCGGCGTTGTCATGATGATAACCGTCATCCCCCAAATTACATCCATTTATGAGTCAAACTCTTCGGAATTGCCATTACCAACACGAATAGTTATAGGGGTCAGCAATCTACTCATACACCAGGGTATATTTATTTTAATCGGGGCAATTCTGTTGATATACGCATTTATGCGTTTTAAAAAAACTAACAAAGGCAAAAGGATCTGGCATACCTTCCTCATCGCCATGCCGGTATTCGGCTCTATAATAAAAAAAATAAATATCGCCCGCTTTACCCGTACGCTTAGTTCATTGTTAAAAACAGATATCCCGATTGTTCAGACTTTGCAGATTATATCAAAAACTCTTGGCAACTCCCTGTATACTGAATCCATGATAAAAGCGTCCGAACAGGTAAAAAAAGGCGTCAGTATCGTAAAAACGCTACAGGAAAAACCAAAGTTATTTCCGCCCGTCGTCACTCAGATGCTCGCCGTCGGCGAAGAAAGCGGTACGATTGATACAATTTCAGAAGAAATCGCAAATTTTTTTGAAGATGACGTTGACCAGACTATGGCTGGCTTATCTTCAATTATTGAACCGATCCTGATGCTGGTCATTGGTGGCGTGGTGGCGGTCATGGCTCTGGCCATCCTCATGCCGATGTACGGTTTGGTCCAGCAAATTTAGTTATGGACATGACACATAAAAAAAAGAAGGCGGAAATATTTGGCTATACGCTCATTGAAGTAGTGGTATTGGTGATGGTTCTCAGTTTTTTATTTATTACGGTTTTGAATGTTTTCCAGTCCGCGATCAAGCAATTAAACTTTTCCCGGGCAAAAATCGTAGCTGCCGAACTCGGCAACGAACAAATGGAAATAATTCGAAATTTGAGATATGGCGATGTCGGAATTGTCGGAGGATTACCTGACGGTACCATTGACCCATCACGTACAGTTGAGCGTTCAAACATCACCTTTACAATAACCACCGATATCCAATATATTGACGATCCTTTTGATGGCTGTGTCGGCGCGACCACACCATACGATCCGTTAAAATCTCAATGCGCTGACGGTACTATAGTCGATAAGCCGCAGGACATACCGGCAAATCTTGGAAATCCGGCTGATTACAAAAAAGCAGATATAGAGATTACCTGGTCCCCAAATTTTACCGGAAAACCTCTGCAATTATCAACGATAATTTCACCGAAAGGCCTTGAAGGCGACACGACCAAAGGTTTTGTTTTGCTGAAAGTATCAAATTCAGGCGGCGAAGCAATCAGCGGCGCGAGCGTGCAGGTAATCAACGATACCCTCATACCGGCATTTGACCATACCTTCATTACTGATATTTTTGGCAATGTCCAATTGCTCGATGTCGAACCGGCCGACAATTACGTTATTAAAGTGACTAAAGGTGGGTATACGGGAGACCGGACCTGTTTTATTGATGCGGCCGGTACAGGGTGTTCGGATGCCGAAGGAAACCCGGATCCAAAAAATAAAAACATCACCGTATCGGCCGGGAGTTATGAGGAACGAAGCTTTACCATTGATTTGATCAGCACGTTAGAAGTGAACAGTTATACGGAAACGTGTTCAGTGTTACCAAACATTAACCTGACATTGCAAGGCATCAAAACCATCAGCAATGAACCTTCAAGCATTTTAAAAAATGTCCTTAACTTCATTACCGACGGCTCAGGGCAATGGAATAAAAACGACGTCAATTCTGATCTATATGATTTAATAGTTAATTCCGCAGGATATGATTTAGCCGGCGTCAATCATGACTTAGCCCTGAACATCCTGCCAAATACGAATACCGTGCTCAATGTCCTCCTCACCAGCCATACGGCCAATTCGTTGCTGCTAACCGTCAAGGACAATTCGGGGACAAATGTTTCGGGGGCAACCGTTCGTTTGCGAAAAACCGGTTACGATGAAACAAAGATCACCGGGCAGGGGTTTGCCCAACAAAACGATTGGGTCGGGGGGAGCGGTCAAGAAAACTTTTCTGACGACGCAACAAAATATTATTCTGACAATGGTCATATAAATAATTCAACGAGCGGTGAGGTCAGTCTCAGAGAAAATTCCACAAACCTGAACCTTTCCGAATCATTTAATACCGATACTTATAAGGACGTAGTGAACACCAACGCGGACTGGAATACTTCCGACAGTGAATTGAAATTACCGACGATCGCCGGTTTATACCCGGTTAATGAAATGCATTATGCGCAGTCATCAAAACTTAATTTCCAACATGGAAAAATAATTACAGCCACTCTTACGGCTACAGATAACTTAAATGGACAAAATATTGATTATTATATATCAGCTGATGGCGGAATGCATTTTGAGCCGGTAGCATCAGGAATTTCTCATGACATAACGGCAGTCGGCAACGATTTACGTTGGCGCGCTGAATTAACCTCTGCCGAGGACGACAAAACACCTGTTATCGATGAATTATCAGTCAGCTATACCATCCTGTATTTTGATTCGACGGGTGAACTGATTTCATCAACGTATGACCTCGGATCGTCAGCTACATTTTCTACAATAAATTGGGAATCAGACAGCCAACCTTCTGAAACTGGAAATGAGAGTTTAAAGTTCCAGATCGCCACCAACAACGACAATTCGACCTGGAATTTTATCGGCCCTGACGGCACAGCCGGCACCTATTACACTTCCAATAACGCGGTAATTCACTCTAGTCATAACAGCAACCAGTATCTTCGCTACAAGGCAATCCTAAACACAGCGGACATTTATTTCACTCCCCTGCTTACCAATATCAGGATCGGCTACACTCTCGCCTGTCTTCCGCCTGGCCAGGTGTATTTCAAAAATCTTGATATTGATACATACTCCGTTGAAGTAAAGGCCGATGGCTATGAAGTAACGACTGCGAATATTGACGTATCCGGTAACATTTCCCAAAATTTATTAATTAATCTGATACCATAGGATGACCCGTACACAACAACCCGGGTTTACCTTAATCGAGATAATTGCCGTTACCGGCATCCTCAGTTTGATTGCTGTCGGGATTGGCGCATTGTCGTTTTGGGGCATGCGTTTATGGAACATTACCCAAGACCACATTAAAGCCCAGGAGACAGCTAGAACCGCTTTTGATATTATGGCCAGGGAAATCCGAGAAATGCAAATTTCCGACAATGGGTCTTATGCCATCGAAAATGCAGACCATGATACGCTGATTTTTTATGCGAACATTGACGATGATGATGATCGTGAAAAAATAAAATATGAGCTACAGGGAGGCACGATGTACCGTTGGACAAAAAAATCTACTGGTGATACGCCAGCCGTTTACAGCGCTTTTACCGATGACGATAAAACCACGATTATTAGTCAAATTATTAATACTGACGATTTTTTCCAGTACTATGACGACAGCTATACCGGCACGTCTCCTGCGCTGACCGAACCGGTATCTATCAGTGCCGTCAGGCTGATTAAGATAACCGCCCTGATCGACTACGACCCTTCACGAACTCCCGACCCCCTAGAACTGATTACGGATATATCCTTGCGGAATTTAAAAGACAACCTATGATTAAAAAACCGGCTCACGGCAATATATATATTATGGTACTGGTAATATCCGGTTTGTTTTTGAGTCTGGCTATTGTTGCCACTACATACGTCGGTGACCAATACAAACTGTCCAGTCAAAAAATCTATAAGGCTATGTCGTTTGAGATGGCGGAGGCCGGGATAGAATATTACCGTTGGCACCTAGCACACGCCATGGAAGATTACCAGGACGGCACGGGCGCACCCGGACCATACGAGCATGAGTATAAAAACCTAGAAGGGTCAATTTTAGGGAAATTTACCCTCGATATTACCGCACCGCCTAACGGTTCTACAATCGTCAACATTGAATCAGCAGGCAGTACAACTCTGAGACCGAATGTAAAAAAAATTCTTAAAGTAAAAATGGGTATCCCGTCGCTGGCGAATTATGCAGTAGCTGCAGACGCAAATATGCGCTTTGGCGAAGGTACTGAAGTATTTGGCCCAATCCATGCCAACAACGGTATTCGATTCGACGGATTAGCCCATAATATGGTTTCAAGCGACGTTGCTACCTATACCGATACTGATTCGGACCGATGCACTGATAATTCATGGGGTGTCCATACGTGCGTCAATCCGGATGACCCGTCCCCTCCGACTGCATTACCGGACAGAAGCGATATATTTATGGCCGGCCGTACCGTTGACGCTGATTATATCGATTTCGCCGGTATCACCAGATCATTAAACGACATGCAGCAAGCTGCCGATGAAGACGGAATATATCTCACATCATCAGGCGCCCAAGGGTATCATTTAACTTTTAAAGTCGTGGGGGGCGTGACTATGCTGGACATGCGGATTGTTAATTCACAATTATATTGCCAATATGCGGGCAGTACTTCTGGGATTTGCTCCAATGGCAACTGTTCAAACAGAGTGTGTGCAAACGATCCGACGCGTTCATGCACCCGAAATAGCAATTGTCCTTCCAGTCCATCCCCACGTTTATGCTTAGCGCCACAAGTATGTACCGTAAACGGCGACTGTCCGCTTTCCGGAGTGTGTAATAAGCCGACATGTTATGACGATGGCGACTGCTCAACTGGCGGAATTTGTTCAAATTACCGTGATTTAGGATATTGTTCCAATAATTTTAATCGTTCCTGCTACCAAGATAGTGGCTGTATTGGAGGTGCTTGCGTTAAATCAAGCCATTCAATCGGGACTGCCGCCGGCAGCGAGTCGACGTTCAGTTTTGAAGGGACTGACCCCTCACTAGACATTCCGATGCCGGCTAATGGCCTTATCTTTGTGGAGGATGACGTATGGGTTGATGGCGTTATAGACAACTCCCGCGTGACAGTTGTCGCCGCAAAACCCCCTTTGGATAGCGGTAATGCAAATATTTATCTGAATAACGATCTTGTGTATACGCCGGTCGGCGATTCAACCGGGACTGACGCAATCGGGCTGATCGCCCAGAATAATATTTTAGTCGGCTATTTCAGTGAAGACGATTTGCATATTGATGCCGCCATGATTGCCCAAACAGGACGGACTGGCCGGCCGTATTATGGCATTAATTCTTCAAATTGGCATATCAGTCCTGCCGGCAGCACAAACCCTGACGGTGGGAATACCTGCTCGGAATACCGGCGGCGGCTTGTAATCACCAGCAATGGCGCGATCGGAACTTTTCAACGTTACGGTTTTGCTTGGGTCGGAAGTTTATTTAGCTGTCCCGAGGGGTTTACGAACCAATCCGGTTATTGCACAAGAAATTTAATATACGATGAAAATTTTTATTTTGCTCCTCCGCCTTTCTTCCCGACCACCGGTCAATATCGCATAATCTCTTGGGAAGAAAAATAATGTTATGTTATACTTAAGGCATCAAGTAATAGTTACTCATGGCAAATATTTTTAAAAATCCAATCGGTATTGATATTAGCGATTTTAAAATACGCCTTTTTCAAGTCGAACAAAAAAGAAAAAATAATTATAAGCTTTCTGCATATACGGAAATTGCCGTTCCAGACGGGTTTATCAGTGACGGAGAAATCAAGAATCGGGATGAAGTGATTAAACTCATTACCACTTGCTATACAAAGCCAGTGTTCGGTAAATTTACCACACGGTATGTCAACGCCTCCATTTCTGAAAAAAAGGCTTTTTTAAAAAATATATCTATTCCAAATGTCCCTCCCAATGAATTACTAGGGGCAATACGCTGGGGCATCGAACAAAATATCCCCGTGACACTTGATCAGTCATATTTTGACTGGTCAATATTAGGCCCAAGTCCAAAAGATATAAATAAATTACAAGCCATAGTCGTGGTCGCTTCAAGACAAATAGTTGACAGTTACACTGAGGTCATTGAACAGGCTGGTCTGCAGGTTTTAAGTTTTGAAAACGAGTCCGCTGCCATCGCGCGTTGCCTAATTTCAAAAGAAAACGAAAGTTTACCGATCGTGATCATAGATTTAGGCAAAAGCCGGACAACAATCATCATACACTACCAAAATGTCGTTCAATATTCAAATACAATCGACATCAACGGCAAAGACATGACGACGTTAATTAGCCAATATTTACATTTGAATTACACTGATGCCGAAAAGGCAAAAATTATTTGCGGACTTGATAAAACAAAAGCGAAAGGCAGTATACGGAAAATACTATTACCGATTATTGAATCACTCATGCTGAAAATCCAGGAAAATATTGATTACTTCAACAATTACTTGTCTGCTGACACTAATCAAGTTAATAAAATCATTCTAACGGGCAGCGTTGCGATGATGCAGGGCTTAGCATCATACGCACACGAGTCATTACGCATGCCTATTGAACTCAGTCAGCCGTGGGTAAACATTAACCTTGAACATAGACAAAAAAACATCGTGAGCAATGATAAAGGATTCTATTCGTACACTACGGCAATAGGCTTGGCATTAAAGAAAAATCAAATAACTTCATATGCTTGACTTGAATTTATTAAGTCCGGAAAATAAGATCAACATCAGTCGCCTCAATAATTTTTCAATTATTGTCAAAATAGGGGTGAGCCTTACGCTATTGTGTGCCGTCATTGGTGGCTTATTCTTCTTGTCATACTGGCTATTGAATGAGAACCTCAACCAGATTAACGCCAGTATTGAAAACGAACGACTCAATACTATCAAGCAGTCAAACGTGTCTATAGACGAAATAATCAAATCTCTCAATGTGCAATTGGGCCAGGCCGATGCGATACAAAAAAATTATATCCAATGGTCAACTTTTCTATTTACTCTGGCAAATTCTGTACCTGACAACATTTCATTGACTCTCGTAGACGTAAATTCATCGACTAAAACATTCCGAATTACTGGATTGGCCGATTCTCGTGAAAATTTATTATTATTCCAGGACAATCTGAATACATTGCCGTTTATTTCTGATCTTATTTCCCCTCTTTCAAATCTTGCGCAGCAAAAAACTTTCAATTTTGAAATTTCTGGCAAACTGACTGACGCACTATATGAAACCAATTAACCAAAAGCAAAAAAATATTCTCGCCTTAGTCGTTTTTCTTTCATGCAGCCTTATGATGATTGGATTTGTTGCTTACCCGTATTATTTAAAAATTTCAGAAAAAAATTCAGAAATATATGACCAACGGATCCAGCTGACCATCCTCGAGCAGCAACGCCTGAATACCGAACAAACACACCAGGATTACAATAAAATAAAAAACGATTTCAATACCGTCGGGAAAATTTTTATCGATCCTAATGATATGCTTAGTTTTATTTCAAAGCTTGAGACGATTGCTAATAACAATATCATAACTCAAAATATTAGTATAAGTTCTTCCACAAAAGTGCTGGAAAACAATTCATTACCTTTCAGCTTAACTCTTGAAGGAACCTGGCCGCACATTTCCCAGTATATCCGAGATATAGAGGCGATGGATATTTATGTGTCAATCAACTCCATATCTATTTCAAGCAATAACAATATTATTGTCGCCCAGTTATCAGCGAATGTTTATCCTCAGACAAAATAATTTATGGAAATAAGATTACAAAACATCTCAAAAAAAATTATATTGTTTCTCGGTCAATATATGAATGTGCTGATATACGGTTTTATCATTTTAACACTTTCGTTTTTTATCTATTTTTTCTACACTCAAGTATATTCGTCCATAATCAATCCTAAGGAAATTGATACAAATACAATTTTCGCAAAAAAATTAAAAGTCAATTTGGATCTTTTTAATAAAGTTATAGATGCCATTCAGGATAAGCAAAACAATCAATTACCAGACACTGATATCCGGAACCCTTTCAATTAATCTTGACAGGGTGCGTCCCAAAGTGTACTATTCAATAACTAATCTACATCTAAATATTTTATGGCTCACGTAAAAGGATCAGGCACAACTTCACTAGGACGCGACAGTAAAGGCCAGCGACTGGGTATAAAACTTTATGCCGGCCAGGTAGCGAAAGCCGGCGGTATCATTGTCCGCCAACGGGGCACAAAATTCCGAGCTGGAAAAAACGTCAAACGTGCCAATGATGACAGCTTATTTGCCCTATCCCGCGGTACCGTGCAATTTAAAATGAAAAAAATAACTAAATTCAACGGCAAAAAAACCACTGCGACATTTGTCAACGTAGAGTAAATCGCGCCAGCTTATCCACATGACCATCTACTTTGATGGTTTTTGTGTTTTTATGCTCGCTTTAATGAAATCCCTGAATAATGGATGGGGGGTCAGGGGCCTGGATTTGAATTCTGGATGAAACTGAACACCGACAAACCACGGGTGTCCCGGCACTTCAATTATCTCAACCAGCAACCCATCGGGACTGTAACCAGCGATACGTAAGCCAGCCTTTACTAATTGATCGCGGTAGCTGTTGTTAAATTCGTATCGGTGACGATGCCGTTCAGCGATATGCTCCTGACCGTAAGCTTCAAAACTTAGAGATTCCTTGGCCAACGTGCACTTCCAGCTGCCTAATCGCATCGTTGCACCGTAATCTTCTTTGAGCAGTTTCTTTTCCTGGTCAGGCATGATATGGATGACCGGATGTTTTACCTGCAGGTTAAATTCAGTGCTGTTGGCCGAAGGTATTTTTGCCACATGGCGGGCGAATTCTATCGTAGCGATCTGCATACCTAGACAGAGCCCAAAATATGGAACGTTGTTTTCACGGGCAAATTTTGCGGCTAAAATTTTCCCTTCAATGCCGCGCTGGCCAAATCCGCCGGGAATGACGATCCCATTGGCAGATTTCAGGCATTCCCACTCATGCTTGTCGTTTTTCTCCAATTTTTCCGCATCAATCCATATGATACGTAATTTGGCGTTATGATGATATACCGCGGATTTTAATGCTTCAATTACGCTGATGTACGCATCACCAAGTTCAGTATATTTGCCAACCATGGCGATCGATACCTGTATTTTCCCGTCATGGACCTTTTTCAACAAATTTTTCCATTCCTTCAAATCGGGCTTGCGCTTTTTTAGGTTAAATTTATTGAAAATAATTTCAGAAATATTATTTTTTTCAAAATTAAGCGGTACTTCATATATGCTGCGTATCGTTGGCGCGGGAATGACTGCTTCCAGCGCAACATCGCAAAATATTGATAATTTCTCCAAAAGATCCTTCTTAATGGGCAGATCAGCCCGGGCCAGGAGGATATCCGGCTGAATGCCGATCCGCCTCAATTCTCTGACTGAAGCCTGAGCCGGCTTGGTTTTGAGCTCATGCGAGGTTTTGAGGTACGGGAGCAAGGCAACATGGACAAACATAACGCGGTCGTCCTTAAGTTCCTGGTGGAGTTGCCGGGCCGCTTCCAAAAAAGGCTCGCCTTCTATATCACCAACCGTGCCGCCGATTTCCATAATTAAAAAATCTGCCTTACTCGAATCTGCCGCCTGAAAAATTTTATTCTTTATTGCTTGGGTGATATGCGGGATTATCTGGATTGTTTTACCAAGAAATTTTCCTTTTCTTTCTTCCCCCAATATTTTTTCATAAATTTGGCCCGTGGTGGCATTGCTTGATTTGCTTAAATTTTCATCAAGAAACCGCTCATAATGGCCAAGGTCGAGATCAGTCTCCGTTCCGTCATCCAATACAAATACCTCTCCATGCTGATAAGGGTTCATAGTCCCTGGGTCAACATTGAGGTAGGGATCAAATTTAAGGCTGAATACTTTATACTTTGAAGCTTTTAAAATTGCCCCGATAGAAGCCGCAGCAATCCCCTTCCCTAAACCGGAGCACACACCGCCAGTCACGAAAATAAATTTACAATTTTTATTCATTTTGATTTGTTATCCTGATGATTAAATTGATAGTATGATGATCGAGTATAACGGAAATTTTATGGTCTCCAACCTGTTTCAACGGCTGCTCGATCTGTATATCGAAATTATTTTGAGGCATTGAAAAACGGGTTTCCAGGGCTTGGAGAATACTTTCCTTCGGTAACTGGCGGAACGTGGTGCCGGTGGCACTTGCCTTTAAGGCGAAGGAGAGCACCTGTCCTTCCATTTGTTGTGGAACTGAAGCCTTTTTATGTTGTATCGCCTCATCTTCTTTACTGATTTGTGATTTTATTTTTAAAAAAGCCGCCTTTTCGGCTGGTGTTGAAATGACGGCTAGTTTCTTTGGCAGTAAAAAATTTCGGGCAAACCCGTCATTTACTGATTTTATTTCCCCTTTTTTTGCCACCTGTGGCACTGTTTGTAAAAAAATAACTTCCATAAATTTATTGTAACGCGGTCGTGGTTACCTGGCAAGCAATTTAATATTTATACTGCTATTTTAGCAGTTCCAGGGCTCTGTCCAGCTGTGGATCAAGGTCATGATTATAGTCATTCTGTGTGAGCGGCACTTCTATGTCCGGTACGATGCCAGTGTCATCAATGGAATGTCCCAGTGGGGTAAGCCACTTTGCCACGGTCAGTTTAAGCGAAGAACCGTCATTGAATTGTTCGTAATCTTGTACCGATCCCTTCCCGAATGTTGTTTCACCGATGATGGTAGCGCGTTGGTAATCCTGCAATGCGCCGGCCAGAATCTCTGAAGCTGAAGCTGACCCGTTATTGACTAATACTACGACGTCATAATCCTTCAATAAGGCCGTCACATCGGATGTGTACTTTTTCTCGTTGTTGCCGTAGTTTTCTATGACGATTACTTGATGATCCAAAAATTGACCGGCAATATCAATCGATGAATCAAGATAACCTCCCGGATTATCGCGCAAATCCAAGACAATGCCTCGTGGACTTTGTAAGACGATTTCCTTAACAATAGCGTTAAATTCTGCCGTTGTGTCACTATTAAAGTGGCTGATTTCAATCACGGCAATATCATCGTTCTTCATTGACCATGAAACACTCTTGACATTAATGACATCACGTTTGATGGAAATATCCTCGATCGTCTGCTCACCAGCATGGATCACCGACAAGACTACCGTAGTATTTTTTGGCCCTCGCATCAGGCTGATGCCGTTATCAAGGCTCATACCCGTGGTATCCTGCTTGTCGATGGCGATAATTTTATCTCCCGGTTTCAATCCGGCCTTGTCTGCCGGTGAAGCCGGCAATGGTGCGATAATGGTCAGCTGTTCATTTTTTATTCCTATTTCCGCTCCAATACCCTCAAAACTTCCGGAAAGCTCACTGTTAAATTTTTTCGTCTCGGCTGGATCAAAGAAGGTAGAATAGGGATCGCCTAAACTTGACACCAGCCCCTTTAAGGCGCCATAAAAAGCCGTCTGCTGATCGATGGGCTGATATACATAATCTTTTTTTATTGTATTCCAGACTTTTGCGAATAACTCAGTCTCAGACTGGCCTTGGTCCAATTGACTTATCGCCTGTTGAATGAGGTTTGTGTTCGAGCTTGCCTGATGCGATTCAAGGAGGCCATATACCAGCCCAGCCGTAAAAGTTATGACGAGGACAAAAATTCCGCCAAAAACTAGGGCTATTTTAAATGAATATGAATGTTTAGCGGGTTCCGTCATAAATTAACTTATCCGGTTGATATCGGCACCAAGAGACCGTAAACGCTCGTCAATTTTTTCATAGCCCCGGTCGACAAGCTCAACCCGGTCAATAATGCTTGGCCCCTGAGCAATTAATGCAGCAATAATCAACGTGGCGCCGGCACGAATATCAAACGACGTGATGCTTCTCCCGTATAAAGGTGTCGGACCGGTTACAATGATCGTATGGGCGTCAATCGTTTTAATATTTGCCCCCATTTTCATCAATTCCGTTACATAGCCCAGGCGACCTTCATACATCGTTTCGAATATTTTACTGGTGCCATTTGCCTGCGTGAGCAGTACAGCCATGGGAGCCTGTAAATCAGTCGGAAATCCGGGATGTGGCCGAGTGTCAAATGATATCGGTCTGAAAATTGTTGTTGGTTTCACGTACAGCGTGTCCCCATGTTCAACGGAAAAATTAATATTCGCTTGCTGAAATTTTTGAAGTATACTGTCTAAATGTTCAGGGATAATTCCTGAAATTTTTACGTCTCCGCGGCTAACCGCAGCGGCAATGGCAAACGTACCGGCCTCTATCCTATCGGGAAGTATCCGATGGGTAACGCCATGAAGCTTCTGCACCCCCTCAATAGTGATTTTGGATGTTCCGGCGCCACGTATTTTTGCGCCCATACTGTTCAGCATCACTGCCAAATCCTCAATTTCAGGTTCAGAGGCGGCTAACCGTATTTCCGTCGTACCCTTCGCCAAGACAGCGGCCATGAGGACATTTTCTGTGGCGGTTACGCTCATTTCTTCCAGGATAATCGTGTGCCCGATAAGATGCTTAACGCTAAAATTATACTTATCATTTGTTTGTTCAATATTGACTCCTAATTGCCTGAGGGCGTTAACATGCGTATCTATGGGACGGGCGCCAATCAAACACCCTCCAGGTTGGGGTATTGATATATTGCCAAATCTGGCTAACAAGGGACCGACAATGACAATCGAAGCTCGCATATGCTTAACCAGATCGTGATCAGGATTTTTTAAAGTAATCCCTGAACAGTTGATATTCATGGTATTATCCCTGAAATCAATAGTTGCTCCAAGGTGCTCCAAAATTTTGATCATTGTCCTGATATCTTTGATATCTGGCACGTTCTGTAATTCAACTGGTTCGGCAGTCAAAAGAGAAGCGGCCATCATTTTCAATGCGGCATTTTTTGCGCCACGAATGTGTATCTCCCCATGTAGCGATTTACCTCCGGTTATGGAAAATTTCGCCATATATTAGTATAACTCGTCGATAACTTATATTTTTCAAGATAAGTATACCAAATGACAACCGATAATCAAGCGCACATGGACGGATTCAAAAGGCTATAATATACTTGTAATCATGAGTTTATCACACCGCAGACTATACTTTGCCATATTTCTTATGCTCTTTGTGGCGTTATCATTTTTTATTGTCGCATACGCCATGGGGTGGAGATATAATTTTAAAAACAGTTCACTTGTGCGTGTCGGGGCAATTTATCTTGACTCGACTCCGGCGGATGCACACATATACCTGGATGGCGTGCTAGCAAAAAAAACAACTCCCGATACCATAAATAACCTCCAGCCGAATATCTATTCGCTTGAAATAACGAAGGAAGGATATCTATCCTGGAAAACGAACGCAGTAGTTGCATACTCTGCCCTAACCAGATTGCAAAACATATTCCTTGTTAAGGTTTCTGACCCGCCCAACCTGGCCGTCTCGGGCAATTTTATTGATATGTCAAGTTCGCCAAATAAGGAAATGCTTGGATTATTCGGGAAAAATGAATTAACAATCTTGCGAATAAAAGATGGCTCCGTAATTAATACAAAAATATTTCCAGCGGACATTTCAAGCATAGACTGGTCGTTTGATTCGATGGCCGTACTCGTTACATTGACGGATAATGAATTTATTTATTACACTCCGATTAATTCCGAAATTGTAAATCTGAATGAAGGGATTTCGCAGCCGGTAGAAAAGGCCAATTGGAGCCGAAAAAATAATCACACAGTCATTGCCTACACCGTTTCTTCTGTATATTCGCTGAATGTTTCTGAAGCGCCAGTCCCAATCCTTCCGCCAGTTGGACTGTTATACACTGATAACCAATTATTTTTTACGAGCGACGGGGAAAAAATTAACGTGACAAAAAACGGTAAGCTGATCAATTCATTGTCATCGCACAGCGCTTCTCCATTGCAAATTTTCAACGTTACCGACAATCTGATTGGCCTTACTGACTCTGCGTCTAAAACTGGATATATTTATAACATCAAAACTAACCAATTCATTGTATTTGCGCATCCAATTAAAAATATCATTCCCGACCAAACGGCAAACGCGTTGCTTGTCACTAATGATAATGAAATATGGAGGATGGATACAGAACAAGGCAGCGTTGAACTGCTTAACCGCACAGCCATGCCCCTGATGTCAGCGGACTGGGCTTTATCCGGGCATTATCTCAGCACGATTCATTCTTTAAATGAATTGAAAGTAAATGAAATTGACCGTATTGCCCAGAATACTTACTCATTTGACATACCCCACTGTACCAAAATTTTAAATTTTGATGCATACACAAAATCAGCCTTGCTATGCGAAACAGGAATGTACTTTATGAGATATTAAGTTTTACGACCGGCAACAAAATTGCTGGCCTCCATTAGTGAGTCGAACGTCCCGGCATCATACCAATTCCCGTTCACCATCCGCACGTCCAATTCACCGAGCTCCAAATACTTATTATGCAATTCCGTAATTTCTATCTCTCCCCTGGCTGAAGGTTTTACTTCTTTGGCAAATTGGCAAACCCGACGGTCGAAAATATACAGACCAGGGATGGCATAATCGCTAATCCATTCCTTGGGTTTTTCCACAATTTGTACCACCTGGTTATTTTCATCAAACTTCACTACCCCGAGCCGTTCAGGATCGGGAACTTTTTTGGCAAATATCCTACCGCCTGATTTGAAAGATTGTATCGCTTCTGAAAAATTGTCTTCAAAAATATTGTCCCCCAAAATCATCGTCACGCTGTCATTGTCCATAAAATCTTCACCGATAATGAAAGCGTCGGCCAGTCCGCGAGGGTTTTCTTGAATTTCATACGTAAATTTTGCACCAAACCCTTTGCCCGAACCCAACAGATGTAAAAAATGTCCGGCATAATCCGGGGCAATAATAATCAAAATTTCCTTGATACCGGCATCCAATAACGTCTGGAGTGGGTAGAAAATCATTGGTTTATTGTAAACGGGCAGTAATTGTTTACTGGTAACTAGTGTTAATGGCCGTAAGCGGGTCGCTTTCCCTCCGGCGAGTATAATGCCTTTCATAATATTTTTATTAAAATGGTAAACGTTGATCCTTAAATTGTGGCCATTTCGCATCACGTTCCGAAACAACCGGGTGCTCTACCGGCCATGGAATGTTCAGCTCAGAGTCGCTCCACAATATACCGCCCTCGTGTTCGGTAGAATAGTATTGATCTACCTTATACATAAATTCCGTATTCGGTTCCAGAGTGCAAAATCCGTGAGCAAAACCTTTGGGGATAAACAACATTAATCCATTTTTTTCGGACAGCTCAAAAGACTCCCATTGCCGATAGGTCTCCGACGACCGACGCAAATCAATAATGACGTCGAAAACAGACCCATGAATTACGCGTATAAATTTTGCCTGTGTCACGGGTGGCAACTGAAAATGAAGCCCGCGCAAGACTCCCCTTTCTACTGACAGTGAATGGTTATCCTGTACGAAATGCACGCTGACGCCAGCTTGCTCAAGCCACTTCTGGCTGAACGATTCAACAAAAAAACCCCGGTGATCCCGGTGATAGACCGGTTCAATAAGAAAAGCGTCTGAAAATTTTGTGTTAATAATTTTCATGAAGATACTCTTGTAAAGCTTCCTGCCAAGTTCGCAATGGAGGCAATTTGGTGTTAATCAAAATTGAATGCGACGGGCGTGCGGCTGGCCGAGGGAAGTCACTGCCGGAAACAGGTACTATTGTAACATTATTCTTACTTTGCGCAAATATTTCTTTGGCAAACTCATACCAAGTACAGGAGCCTGAATTTGTCACATGGTAAATTCCGTTGGGCAATTTATTTTCCATAATATACTTGGTTCTCAGTGCCAAATCTGGCGCGTACGTGGGGCTAGACGCCTCCTCATTAACAACATTAAGCGAGCGCCTCGTCTTCGCAAGCTGCAGCATCGTATCTACGAAACTTTTTTTTGCCCGTTCGCCGATTGCCGGCTTGCCGAATAGCCGTGACAGCCTGACTACGTACCCAGCTACGCCGGAGTGCTGAAATGCCTGCTCACCGGCCAGTTTTGATCTGGCATATACTGACTGGGGGTTAGGCACATCCGACTCTTTATACCCATTTTTATTATCCCCCTTAAAGACATAATCAGTGCTGTAATGCACGAGAATGCCCTTATACGCATGTACAGCGTTGGCAAGGTATCCAACAGCTAAACCATTTATCGACATTGCCAGAGGCTCATTATTTTCCGCACCATCCACGTCATTATATGCGGCGGCGTTAATTACCATCTCTGGACGAATCTGACCGATTTTTGCATCGACCAAATGTTGATCCGTAATGTCAATTTCATCCCGATCCCAAAGCAATGGCTTGTACGTCTGAAAAACCTTGGCCAATTCCTGGCCCAGCATCCCTTTTGCACCGATAATAACTATTCTCATGAAATGGATCCTGCCGTTATTTTTATGATAAACGACTGTTGTCTTTTTAGCCGAATGACGACGCCGGGGTACTTTTTAAACCTTTTTACCGGATAACTGAATGGCCAGATATACGGTCCAACGCCTTTTTTCGGATCAGTACGGGCGTCCGCGTACGCGACGATTTTTTCTTCAATGCTCTTCGGAAAATAATTTTTTGCAATAAATCCGTATCGCTTATTTAATGCTGCTGTCGAGCCGACACCGCATACATGGGACAGGCACACCCGAGCTAATTGCGGATATCCGCGATTTATCAAAAAATAGTATCCCTCATACAGATGATAAATTGCCGGACGAAGCTGACGGCTAGCCAGACCACCGGTAACCATCCTGCCTAAATCATGGATGTAACACGCAACCTTTAAAAATTTCCTGTCGACAGAATATCCGTTAAGTATTGCGGAGCGCGCAATTGAATCCGCAAAACGCCAAATGACCGTTGAGTGCCTCCAAGTATCCTTAACTTGCCCGGGAATGCGGTGTACAGAAGCTAATTGCCGCATCCAGGACTTTACCTGCTGCAAGCCTGGCAATCTATCTTTTGACATATTGCGTATTGATCCAATCCTTATGGTCGCGTTGTGACAAAATTCTCTGCCACCATGAAGTATGAGTTATGTACCATTGAACTGTTTTTTCTAAATAAGTATCAAGGTCATGCCCCGGCCGGTATCCGAGTTCAATTTTCGCTTTAGTCCAGTCAACGGCATATCGCCGGTCATGTCCCGGCCGATCTTTAACGAACTCAATCAAGTCCTCTGACTTGCCCATTATTCCCAGTATTTTCTTTATCAATATTAAATTGTTCACGTCATCAGTCAAACCTCCGATACAGTACGTTTCCCCGATCTTCCCTTTTTTGATAATAAGATCGATCGCCTGCGCGTGATCGTCGACGTAGAGCCAGTCACGGACATATTTTCCGTCCCCATAGACAGGTACTTTTTTATTTTGTGCGATATTCAATATCGCTACAGGCAACAATTTTTCGGGATACTGGTATGGTCCGTAATTATTTGACGTATTTGAAATGGTAATGGGTAATCCGAATGTGGCCGCATAAGCGCGGACCAAATGGTCAGCGCCGGCTTTTGAGGCGGAATACGGGCTGCGTGGTTTATACAAGGTTTGTTCGTTAAACTTCTCTTTTGTATCCAATGGCAGGGCCCCGAACACTTCATCGGTGGAAACGTGGTGGAAACGCTTGCCGGAGAAATCATCCTTCCAGGCCTGCGTGGCGCATTCCAGCAAGATGTGCGTCCCCCATACGTTATTGAGGATAAAATCTTCCGGTAAATACGTTTCAAAGAGTTCCGTCACTGACACGTCCAGCTTGTCAAACTTTTTTAAAATGACCGATCGGTCCACGTGGCTCTGGGCGGCAAAGTGGACAATAGTGTCGATCTGATGGTATTGGATAGTCTTTAAAACAGTCGCATAATCACAAATGTCTGCACGGACAAACGTATACCGCTCATCATTTTCGATGTCGATTAAATTTAACGGCTTTACTGAACCGGTCTTTTCGTCAGCTATTGGATTGCCCGCATATACTAACTTATCCAGATTGACGATTGTATCCGCCGGGTGGGTCCGAAGCCAATATCGGATGAAATTTGAGCCGATAAATCCCGCCCCTCCAGTGACAAGCAGTTTCATAATTTTAATAATACTTTAGTTCTAAAAAGCGCCACAATAGTCATTTCATCATTTATTGTACCATCAATCGTCCATCGTAGAGCGCGTGTAAATGGGATGCGCATTATTTCAATTTTTTCATCACTATCAGGATGGGCTGAAGTATAAAATAATTCCCTGGCTAAAAACAGGTGTATACCCTCAGTTAAAAGTCCTGGCGATGCTATCCCCTGTCCCAATGACCGCCACCGCGACGCTGTAATGCCGGTTTCTTCGTGTAGCTCACGTTTTGCAGCCTGCAGCATCGTCTCCTTTTTTTTACTTAGCCCCCGAGGCAGTTCAATGAGGTACTTTTTCAACGGATAGCGATACTGTTTTTCCAGTATAACTTCGTGCTTCTGTGTCAGCGTAACAATTCCGACAGGCGGAACCAGATCCATATATCCATAGATGCCTTTCTTGCGATCCGGCCTGATTACCATATCCTCAAATACCGTTATCCAACGGTTTTTATAAACTATTCTTGATTTAATCTTCTCCCAAGGTGGTTTCATTGGGGGATGGTAAATGGCGTGGTTTTTGAAAAAATATCGCTCTCATTAGTGAGAACCAATAATGCTTGCCATTTTTTTGTGTCGTTCAAAACTGCGTGCGGAACATTAGGCGGGATGTAATACATAGTATATTCCTTCTTTTTTCGGTTGCCTATGCGAATTCGTAAAGTCTTTTTGGTTTTTTTGTCAAACAGTAGCATGATTAGGTCGCCGATCGGGCAAAAAAATTCCTTTTTTCGCTTATGAAAATGGTGGCCGGCTTCATCTCCAGGGCCGATATAATTCAAATAGGCAAAACGCGGAAAAAATGTCAGTCGTGATTCAGCTGGAGTCGGCCATAAAGGATTCAGCCAACGTTTGCCTTTTGAAGTTCGGCGGCCGCGGACCAGTTCCCAATATAACTGTCGTCTAATGAGTTTTGTATATAGTTCCTTGGATTGTTTAGGCATTTCTATGTCCCAATCTCCCAGCTTGCTAAATATTTTTTTTGTTCGGCTGTCAACTTGTCTATAGCCATGCCCATTGATGCCAGCTTTAAGCTGGCGATATTCTTATCTATCGCTTCCGGAACGCCATAGACCTGATTTTTAAGCTTGGCGTGATATTTTACAATATATTCTGCTGACAGTGCCTGGTTGGCGAAGCTCATGTCCATTACGGACGGCGGATGACCTTCGGCAGCAGCCAAATTGATCAACCGGCCTTCTGCCAGTACGTGCACGGTGCGTTTGTTCGGCAGTTCATACGCTTCCACATATTCACGGACTGATTTTTTTGACCGGGCGTATTTTTTCAATGAAGCCACGTCTATCTCGACGTCAAAATGCCCGGAATTGCACACTACCGCGCCATTTTTCATTTTCTTGAAATGCTCAAGCCTGATGACGTGGATATCGCCGGTTAACGTGATGAATATATCGCCGAGCGCCGCAGCCCGTGACATGGGCATGACCCGGAAACCGTCCATGACCGCTTCAATGGATTTTGTCGGGTCGACTTCAGTCACGATCACGTGCGCGCCAAGGCCTTTGGCCCGCATGGCCGCTCCTCGTCCGCACCAGCCGTAACCGGCAACGACGATAGTTTTACCAGCCAGCAAAATATTCGTCGCGCGAATTATTCCGTCTATTGTTGACTGTCCTGTGCCATACCTGTTATCGAACAAATGCTTCGTCAGCGCGTCATTAACGGCTATGATGGGATATTTCAGTACGCCATGCTGGGCCATGCTTTTCAGACGGATGACGCCGGTTGTCGTCTCTTCAGTCCCGCCGATAACCGTATTTGCCTGTTTATTGCGTTCTTTAAGCAATGTAGTGACGAGATCAGCGCCATCATCCATTGTCAGATGGGGCTTCGTGTCCAATGCCTGGTTGATATGCTTAAAGTATGATTTGCGGTCTTCACCTTTTTTGGCCAATGTCCTGATACTAAAATCCTTATTTAACGAAGTAGCTACGTCGTCTTGGGTTGATAGTGGGTTTGATGCACATAAAACAACGGACGCACCGCCATCTTTTAACGTCCGCATTAAATTGGCGGTTTCAGCAGTAACATGCAGACAAGCGGCTATGCGAACATTTTTAAGTGGCCTTTCTTTTTTGAATCGTTTTTGAATGATACGTAAAACGTCCATTTGCTGTTCGGACCAAAATATACGTTTATACCTTATCGATTTCATCGTCATTATTTTGCTCATTAATTAATAATATTGATAAAAGAAAAATTATTAAGCCAGATAGGATAGAAATCATATAAGCCAATTTACCCACTGCTTGAATACGGTAATAAATAAAAGCGATTGACGCCAAGCTTAATACAGATATAAAAATATATTCCTTAAAGCGTATTTGCTGGACTGATGAGTTGTCAGTAGATTTTTCTGGGCCAATCCAGATTGACAACATACCGGTAATGAGCGTGATCCATAACAGCGGAATTATACGTAAATTATCAGTGACAAAGCCAGGAAACGTATCATTTAAAAGATATAGTAGTAAATATGTAACCAGCGCCACCTTGAATATTTCAATAATGGTCGAACGTAATATTCGTAAAATAATTTCGTATCGTGTTGAGTGCAGCAGCATAGTCCTATTATTTATTAACTAAGCCTATTATTTTGGACCAAATCCTGGATAGAGTCAATGGAGGCTTTTCGAAATTTATGGAAATTTCCTTAACTTTTAGAATTTTCCCGGATTCGTGAAAATTCGGTAAATTAATGATAAAGTGTGCCAATAAGTCGGATCCTTTATCAAAAAACAACTGTGGTGCTTCAACGGTCGCTGAAGCAATAAGCCAATCGCCTTCTGATGCCGGCTGGGTGTACGTAGCGATGATAAAATCATAATCATCGATATTCGTAATGTCATTAACCGAGACGACTAAAGAAATATTGGGATCAAATAACTGATCTTTAGTAAATGCAAAATAACCGTTACCCTGGAGACTGACGTCGTTTTTTGAAGTTGTTATGCTAGTAATCGGCTGATTTAAAGTGACATCGACCAGTTCATTTGCGCTCGTTAATTCAATGTTTCGCGTTCCGACTCGTAATGTTTGTAAATTTGCGTCATGCGAGGTATATGCGGAAAGAATGGAAGAATTCGTATAGACGGTCGTTGGTGAAAATTGACGATCGCCGACGATCGATTTATATTCGGAATTATCAGTTAAGTATAAAATGCCCTTAAACATGACTAAATGTTGGAAAGTGACGATTTTTTTGATAAACATATCATCATTCGTATCTAAGACAATTCGATATACGCCATGGGGCAAATCAGGCAGTAAGAGATCCACGACTCGCTCTGAATTCACATGGCCGTCAGCATTTGTATCGCCGTCATCAGGCTCAATTATTTTTTTCAAAATGGCACCTGTAGGTCCGATGACGGAAAAGGTTATCGAATCTTCGCCAGCATGACGATTAATATCCTGAACGACAAAGCTAAAATTCAATGATTCGCCGTCGCCGATATATGTGTATATTTCATGCTTGCCGCGCAAGCTATGATTAATCTCGGTAGCTTCTTTACTAGGTTTGTAACCGGGCAATTCATAATATGCACTTAAATCGTAATTATATTGAGCCACTTGTTCACGGGGTGGAATATGTCCCAAAAAATCATTAATGGATGAGAACGGTACACTCCCCGATTTGTCAACCTGTGTATCTTGAGATATTTGGTCAAGTTCCTGAGAGTATTGATTCTCAATCGTTTGTTTTTGGTCATTAGTGGTCGCAAGTTTTAATTGTTTTGTTTTCCAATCATCCAGCTTTTTTTTACGACTGTCGTAAATCTTTTTTTCATTCTGAACATTTTGAAAATATTCGATATTTTTTTGCCATAAATATACGTCACCACTTTGCATGACCTGCCAATAATCACCCAATGAATTCAACGTGGAATTGGCGTAGGCCATCGGGTAATAGGCATAAGCAGCGTTAGATTGCTGGACGCCCAGTTGAACCACTTCCTGGCTTTGCGGATTTTGATATTTTAGAGTAACCGTGGCTTTTGCGAAAGGCCTGGGGGCTTTGACATCAAAATACAGCGGGGACATGGTAATTAATTGAAAATAATCAGTTTCACCGGGAATATTCTTAGTTCCGATTAACCTGTCCGGTTCCTTTGAAGCGAAATTTCTTACGGCTGGCGATCCGTTTTGGACGTCATACTTCACGATATACGTCCCAAATGGAACATAGTGCCTGTTTAATAAAAACATTAAAATAACAATTGGCGCCAGCCATAAGACAATCCTTATCACACGGATGACTGTCGACGCTTTATCGTTATTATTTGTCCAAAATTTTAGCATACGATGAGCTTAACTATATCTAAATTCTAATAGGATTTCAAGTCGACCATACCCGATAAAGCGCAGTACCATCGTCAGAAAATGTCGATATTTTTTCGAAGCGGAATCCTTGCTTGGATAAAATTTCCATCATGGATGCCGTTTGCGAGTCAAGTGGATTATAATACAGAAATACGTCAGATATATCGAGCAATTGGTGGGCGGCTGAAGACATATTCCCCGGCGTTGATGGCAAAGACACCACGACGCGCCGTTCTGGGAAAAACACTTTATCGGCAAAACCGCTAATAATGATTGATTGAACATGAGTTTCCTGAAAAACAGTTTCGGCAATTAATTGCTCATTGCGAATATTTTTTTTCAATTGATGGAGGCCTTGCAATGGATCTTGCAATGTACTAGCCACGGAAAACAGGGTAAAGAGTGTGATATAGCCCAACGTGATAAGAACACGCCAGTGCTTACGGGTAAAAAGTTGACCAAGATTTTCCAAGGCCAGGACGATGAGCGGAAGGCTGAATACGTAAATGGGCAACCAGTATCTTAAATACGATGATCCAAGGATGATGCGCGATTTGTCAATATATTCATGGAAAGTGTACGCACCATAATAAAGCACAAGCCATAGTGTGACCACCACGAAGAACCAGGCATACAAAACCTGCGCTCTAGTGAACGGTCCATTCGACTGTGCATTGATGAATTGATATTTTACCAATATTCTCATAACCAGTTTCCTGACCAACCAGGCCAGCATG
Organism: Patescibacteria group bacterium; assembly: GCA_041648895.1. Lineage (GTDB taxonomy): Bacteria > Patescibacteriota > JAHJAL01 > JAHJAL01 > JAHJAL01 > JBAZOB01. The sequence continues at coordinate 31,723 of JBAZOB010000004.1, read as the reverse complement.
CATATAAAGCCAATAGAAAACCAGGGCAATAATTTTACGAGATAATTACCGGCCATGTCGGCAGCTCGCGGAATATCGATGCCGAATGGAATAATTAACTGGCGAATTTTCAAAAAAAGTGTAGTATTGGTCGCGGCAGCGGCTGGACCAATAACTGGGCCCTCAGATATAGTTGAAGGTGAATAAGCAAATGTAAAAAATGATCCATAAAGTTGATGGTTAAGCATTATGATCGGGACGAACAGTGCCATTACGATGATAGTGAACGTCAGCCACTGTAAAATAAATATTTTTTTATCTGAAAAAACTGCTATAACTACAATTACCAAACCTACCCAAAGTATTTCTGACGTTCGGGTGATTAAGGCTAGGCCGATAAATAAGCCAGCCAAAGAAACCATGGCCCACTGTTTATTATGCGATTGTGCCGTTAAGGCACAAACCAAAAAATACAGGGCAATAATTAAAAAATCGACAAAAATTATATTATGAAACATCCCACGGCTACTGTAATACCAAAATGGCGGTAATACAAAAAGCAACAGACTGGAGATGAACGCTATAAATTTTGAAAAAATTTTCTTCATCAGGAAATAAAAAAATATTACCGCTACGACAGATAGGAGTGGGGTCGCAAATAAAATCAGTTTTATGCCGATAATTTTTGCTACGAGACCATAAATAAGTATCATGCCCAAAAAGCTACCGGGCACTAAATAACCATCCCTGACAATCATACTTCGAGGGGTAATCAATTTTCCAATATCAGAATCCGTTGATACGGGTACCTCCAATGAACTATTATTTGCAAAATGTGTGATAAAGTAGTAATTTGCCGTTTCATCAGGAGAAGTGAATTTTGGCACCGGTCCGTAATATAACCAAGAATATACAATTAAAAAGAGTACTGCCAAAAGGACTAAAGTCATGATTTGCCAATGTTTTTTAGCACAAAGTTGAAATTTCATAGATTATAGTATAACACTTGATCAGCTCTTTTCAAAAGCCTTCATTTTTGTTATTATAAACCTTGATCGATATGGCTAAAAAAATAATATTTTACCTATTTTTTAGTACCCTAAGTATTGCTTTAATTATAGCAATTCTTAGTGTTTGGGTACCATTTATTACCTCTATACGTATAATTTTTAGTTTTCTGTATTTGCTTGTCTTACCGGGTTTGGTTTTGAGTTATGTATTTTGGAAACATGGTGAAATTGATCCAATTGAACGCATTACGCTTTCTATTGGATTATCACTTGGTTCAATTCCATTAGTTGTATATGTACTTAATAAAATTGGCGTTCCAATAAATTTTATTAACGTATTCTTTGAAATTTTAGGAGTAATAATAATTTCTATCATACTATTATTCATTAATAAAAATTTCAAAAAAAAGCTTCCATATGACTGAAATTGTCCATAAAATAATTATAAAACCAAAAAAAGGGTGGGTGGGCATAAACCTTAAGGAAATTTGGGCTTTCAAAGAACTTTTTTATATCTTCAGTTGGCGAGATATCAAGGTAAGATACAAACAAACGGTTATAGGTATTATATGGGCATTAATACAGCCGATTATGCTCATGATAGTTTTTTCATTATTTTTTGGGAAACTTGCAGGCGTTCCCTCTGACGGTATTCCATATCCCATTTTTGCATTTTCCGGGCTATTATTTTGGAATTATTTTTCTGCATCATTGACCAAATCAAGTAATACGCTGGTTGAAAATGAAAATGTGATCAAAAAAATATATTTTCCCCGACTGATACTCCCTTTTTCAGCGGCAATTACTCCTTTGATAGAACTTATTATCGCCTTTTTTGTTTATGCCGGCCTTTTAATATATTATCAGTATACCCCAACATTAGAAGGTATCCTTCTTCTACCGATTCTAATTTTCTTATCATTCTTATCCGCATCCGGACTTGGCAGTTTCTTGGCGGCAATAAACGTCAGGTATAGAGATATTAAAGAAGCGCTACCATTTGTTATCCAAACATTATTTTTCGTCACTCCCGTCATCTACCCCACCGCTCTCATTCCTGATAAGTATCAGTGGATATTAGCCCTCAACCCCATGACCGGAATTATCGAAACCTCCAGGGCTGGGATAATTGGAAACCAGCCTATAAATTATGGCTTATTGGCCGTTTCGGGTCTGATTGCCGTATTTTTATTTTTCATGGGGATATTCTATTTTAGAAAAACTGAGAAAGTATTTGCGGATATCGCATAAAAAATATGTCGCAAGAACCAATCATAAAGGTTGAAAATATTTCTAAATCATACGTTATTTCTCATCGTGCAGCTTATGATACGATAAGAGATAAATTAACTGAATTCGTAAAAAAACCTTATGAACTTCTAACTAAGAAAAAAACTAAAGATACCAAAGAAACATTTTGGGCCCTGAAAGATATAAATTTTAATATAAATAAAGGTGAACGTATTGGAATAATTGGCAAAAATGGCGCCGGTAAAAGCACTTTACTAAAAATACTTTCTCAAATCACTCACCCAACAGCAGGAAAAATAGAATTAAACGGTAGAGTAGCAAGTTTACTAGAAGTTGGGACGGGCTTTCACCCGGAACTGACCGGCAGAGAAAATATATTTTTGAATGGCGCTATATTAGGAATGAAAAGATCAGAAATAATAAGCAAATTTGACGAAATTGTTAAATTTTCGGAAATTGGGAATTTTCTGGATACACCTGTAAAAAGATATTCCAGTGGAATGTTTGTCCGTTTGGCATTTTCCGTAGCAGCACACCTAGAACCAGAGATATTAATAGTGGATGAAGTACTTGCGGTCGGTGATGTAGAATTTCAAAAAAAATGCCTTGGAAAAATGGAATCGGTTGCAGAAGAAGGTCGTACAATTATTTTTGTAAGCCATAACATGAATGCGATCACATCACTTTGTGATAGATGTATTGTGATTGAAAAAGGTATTATTAAAATGGATAGCGATGTTAAATCGGCTATATATTATTATTTAAATAATTCAGTATCAAATATCTATAAGAAGTCAGCAACAAATTCAAAAAATCCAGAAATAATCAAAGCTTGGTTTGAAAATGCAAATGGCGAAACAACAGATCAGTTTTTTAACGGAGAAAAAATTATTTTAAACATAAATACGAGTAATAAAAGTCACGTACCTTTTGAAATTAGCATTGCTTTTTTTGATCATATTGGTAGACCATTGTGGAATTTTTCGCATATAATGCATAATCTTAAAACTCTTCCGGGTGAAGAAAGATTAAATTCAAAAATTACCTTTAATCCTCCAAAGGTAACTGTTCCTAAATTAATAGTTGATTTAGCAGTTGGTCCTAAGGGTGGATTCCCATTTTTTGATCACATTCAAGGTGCATTAAAGTGTTCAATAATTGATAAAAATGATGGTGCAAATTATATTAGATATCCCGAATGGCCGATTTTATGTGAAGCTAAACTTGTCTATCAAACTATTAAATAAAATTCCATAAAATTATTAATCTATAAAAAAATGCTTAAAAAAATTAAGGAAATAATTCGACAGGTATTACCTCCTTTTATTTATAAAATACTAGTTATTTTTTCACAAGAAATAGGTTTAACTAAAAAAGAAGAAAGTAAGTACCTTTACAAGCCAGAATGCATAAAAATCCAAAAAGGGATATTAAAAGATAGAGATATTATTTTAGATACCCATGACAATAATTGGCAGATTGATATTATCAATGGCACTTACGATAAATTCTTTTTTGATTATTTAAATAAATTAAATTTTACTGGTAATATAATTTTTGATATTGGTGCACATATTGGATATCATTCAATGGCTTTTGCCTCCATGGTTGGCGATAACGGTAAAGTTTTTAGTTTTGAGCCTAATAAATCTAATATTCAACGGTTTCAACAAAATTTAGACAAAAATATTGATTTAAAAAAAATAATAAAATTAAATCAAATTGCCTTATCGGACAAATCTGGATTTATAGATTTTTGGTGTAGTGAAGAAATTGATAATGGTTACAGTAGTGGTGGTTTTATTAATGGCAGTAGCACGCCTGATTCTATGGATCATTACTTAATCAATGGTTTTAAAAAAGAAAAAGTACCGACAATTACTTTTGATGAATTTGTAAAAAATAGTGCAATAAATCAAATAAATATGATCAAAATTGATGTTGAAGGTTCAGAATATGCGGTCCTCCAAGGTGCCATTAAAAGTATTCTAAAATTTAAACCAATTTTAATGATGGAAATACATTCAATAAAAAATATGTATGATGTATTTTCATTATTAACAAAAAATGGTTACAATTTAAAACTATTAGACGAAAATCAACAAGACCATCGTTGCTTTTTTGTTGCTGATTCAACAAAGTAAAAATAACTGAAAAGATTTAGTTTAGATTAATTTCAAAGAACACAAAGTGAAAATTTTGCAAATCAGTGAAAATGACATTTATGGCCATAAATTCAACGGCTTTGATTTAAGTAAAAAATTAAATCAAAAAAACATTAATTCCAGTATGTGCGTCTGGAATAAATATTCAAGCGAAAAATTTGTTTGGAAAATTGCAAATTTTAAAGGAAGATATTTTATTAATGGTATTATTGCAGGACTTGAAAAACGCTTATCAGTACAGTCACTTTTCTATATTAATCCTTTTTTTTTATTATTTAATAAAAAATTTTTAAAAGCTGACGTAATACACTACCATTTAATTCATAATGGATTTTTTAGTCTTTTCGCCTTACCAATATTAACAAGATTTAAGCCTAGTGTTTGGACACTTCATGACCCATGGGCGATTACAGGCCATTGTATACATAGTTTTGATTGTATGAAATGGAAAAGTGGGTGTGGAAAATGTCCTTATTTAAAAACACACATCCCCTTGGATAAAGACCATACTGCTTTTATGTGGAAAATTAAACAATTTATTTACAAACACTCAAGGTTAAATATAATAGTTGCATCTTCATTTATGTTAAATCGTGTTAAAGAAAGTTCTTTATTCAAAAACCATAAAATTAATCAAATACCCTTTGGCCTTAATATAAACCAATTTAAGCCTTATAATATAGTTAATTCTAAAAAAAAATTTAGTATACCCAAAGATTCAATAGTAATTTTTTTTAGATCAGAAGAAAATGAATTTAAAGGATTAAAGTATATTAAGGAAGCTTTGAATAAAATTAAGTCTACAAATAAAATTTTTTTACTTACTGTTGCCAAAAAAGGTTTATTAACTGGTTTAGAAAAAAAATTTAAAATAATTGAACTTGGCTGGGTTGTTGATGACACAGCAATGATCAATGCATATAATGCATGTGATATGTTTATAATGCCTTCAACGCAGGAGGCTTTTGGTTTAATGGCTGTAGAAGCGATGCTATGTGGAAAACCGGTAATATCATTTTCCGGAACTTCTTTACAAGAAATTACTTTTGCTCCCAAAGGTGGCATAACCGTTCCCATGGGTGATTCAATGGCTCTTTATAAACAAATTATATACTTAATTGATAATCCTGGAGCTAGAATAAAATTAGGTAATGAAGCAAGGAAAATTGCATGTGATAATTATAACGAACAAACATATATTAATAATATAGTAAAATTATATAGAGATATATCATTTAAATAATATGACAATTAATGTCGATAAAAAAATTTTACTTCTTACTAGTTCACCTCCAACAACAAAGTCAACTGGCGGGCTGGTACTTGATCAGCTATGCAGGTTCATTAAAAAGGGGCAAATATTTTGTCATGTAATGGCGGATTATATTACAAAACCAAAAATATCAGAAGACCTTGATTGGATTCCAATCAAATATACATATAAAATTAACGAATATATTGGGATGTATTTACCTTCCGTAATATTTATTATAGATAAAATATTTGTTTATTGGTCATTTCAAATTATTAAAAAAGAAATTAATAAAAATAATTTATCTTTGATTTGGTGTCTAATAGATACACCTACACAGATATTATTAGCAGAAAAATTATTAAAAAATACGAAAATACCTCTACATATCGAAATTTGGGACCCACCTTTATGGTGGATGAGAGATAATAACTATCCAAAATTTTATCAAAAATATATTTATAATAAATATGAATATATTTTAAGAAATGCTAAAGTTTGTGCTACTGCATCTGGTGCAATGTCTGAAAAATATCACGATAGTTATGGAATCCCAACAGTAACTTTTTGGCCAAGTATAGATACAAAATATATTGCAATTAATAAAAAAAATGACAATCCAAATATTTTTCAAATTGCGCTAGCCGGACAAATATATGCAAAAAAAGAATGGATTTCACTTTTAAAAGCACTAGATTATTTACAATGGAAAATAAGGAACAAAAAAATTAACATTAAACTTATTGGGAACCACAAACATGAAACTTTTGATAATAACAAAAATATAGTCATCGAGCACTGGATGGGTCAAAAAGAACTAATAGAAACATTGAATAAATCGGATTTATTATATTGTCCATATTGGTTTAACAACAATTTTTATGAAGAAGCTAGTCTTAGCTTCCCATCAAAACTTGTTACATATTTTGCAGCATCAAAGCCTGTTCTATTTCATGGTCCGGATTACGCTTCACCAAATAAATATCTAAAGCAATATTATGCTGGATATTATTGTAATTCACTAAAAACTAAAACTATAGCTGGTATAATCACTGAGATTGCCGATAATGAAATTAAAAATAATCAGTTTATTTCCAATGGAATACAATGTATTAAAGACCGGCATAGTTTAACTAGTTTAGAAAAGAGTTTTGCACAATTTTTAAATAGTTAAATGAAATTTTATATTTAATGTTGAAAATAAATAAGCATATTTTATTAATTTCTTCATGGGGGCCACCAATGATAGGTGGTCCACAAAATTTATATAATTTATTTTCACTGTTTAATAAAGATGAATATTCTTTTCTAACATCTTATAACCAAACATTTTCTTTAATTAATGATAAAAATAAAGGGAACGTATTGCCATGTAAATATTATTTTATTGATTTTGATAACGTTCTTTTTAAAAGCAAAAGACAAAATAATTATATCTCAAAAAGAAATACATTTAAGGAATCATTTATTAATTTAACGAAGACTTTTCCTTTTTTATATAAGTTTATTATTAGTTATTTTATTCCGGTAGTTACAATAGTAAAATTTATTAAAAATGCTGTAAAAATACAAAAAGAGACAAACTCTAAATTATTGATAGGGATATCTGATTCAGGAAGCGCGCTTATCTCAACATTAATTACCCACTGGATAACAAAACAGCCATACGTTATATATTTTTTTGATATTTATAAAGAAAATTACTTAACCGGTATTAATAAATATTTAGCAAAAATACTTGAGTCAACCTTAGTTAAAAATGCGAAATATATTTTAGTAACCAATGAAAGAACGGAAGAATTTTTTAAAAATAAATATGGTAATTATATTAAAACGGCAGTTATTTATAATTCGACTTTTTTAGATCAATACATAGTAAAATCAAACCGCTATAATCCTCAACAGCCATACAAAACTATATATACTGGTAACGTATCTTGGCCACAGGAACAAAGTCTGCTCAACCTAATTAACGCTATAGAATATTTAAATGAATTACAAATTGAGCTTCATCTATACATTCCAAACATTGCTGAACATTTAAAAAACATTTTTAATACAAAACAATTCATTAAATTAAATTCAGCTCAGCCCTTGGAAATTCCAAATATTCTGAATGGTGCTGACCTTCTTTTCTTACCACTTTCTTGGAATACCAAAAACCCAGATATTATCGCTACAGCAACACCAGGTAAATTTACAGACTATTTAGGTGCGGGAAAGCCAATGCTTATTCATGCTCCAGAATATGCCTATATTTCAGAATATGCAAAAAAATATAATCTCGGAATAGTAGTAGACAAAAATGATCCAAAAATACTGGCAGATTCGATACAAAAATTTTTCTCAAATCCTTCAGTTGGTGAAATATTTATTAAAAATTCATTAAGTGTATTTCATGCTAATCATGACGCACAAAAAAACGCCGAAAGGTTGAAAAATATTATAAATAGTATATAATTAGCCAATATTTACTCTTAACTAAACAACAATGATAAAACGAGTTTTGGTGGTTGGCGGCGCCGGTTACATCGGTGGTGGCACTACCGAGGAATTAATCAACAGAAAAATTCCTTTTTCTGTTTATGACAACTTGACCTACGAAAACCATTACCTCAAGCCTGTAAAATTTATTTATGGAGATATCCGAAACCACGAGAAACTATTAGAAATACTCTCCGATTATTCACACGTGATATGGTTAGCGGCCCTTGTCGGAGATCCCGCTTGCCAATTAAACCCCCAGCTGACAAAAGAAATTAATCAGGATTCCATTGAATGGTTGTCCAAAAATTATAACGGTCGAATATTATTTACTTCTACCTGCTCGGTATACGGAGCTAGTGATACACCTGTCAACGAATCTTCAAAGACTAATCCCCTATCTTCTTATGCTCAAACTAAGTTACAATCTGAAAACTATTTAAAAAGTAAGAATTCGTTAATCTTTAGATTAGGGACGGCATATGGTATTTCGGATACCTATGCGCGAATAAGAATGGATTTGGCTGTTAATTACATGACAATGAACGCAATCAAGAAAGGGGCATTAACCGTTTTTGGCGGGTCACAGTGGAGACCGTTTGTTCATGTAAACGACATTGCAAAATTCTTAGTTGATAATCTAGACCGAAATATTAACGGAATATACAATATCGCAACAGAAAATACGACTATAGTTGATTTAGCAAAACGTATTCAAAAAGAAACAGGATGTAAAATCGAAACTACTGAAGAAAAATTCCAAGACAATAGGAATTACAATGCCGATCAATCAAAGGCGTTAAAAGACAAGGTTATACCAAATACAACAAACAGGGATTTGCTGTATGGTATTAAACAAGTGAAGGAATTAGTAAATGAAAACCGTGTTTTGAATTTAGAGAATGAATTCTATTCAAATGTGAAAAGAATGACTGCAATTTTGGAAGATTATGAAAAAAGTAAGATTAATAAATAATTTAAAAAAATGAATAAACCATATTTAAAGGAAATTAATGCTCGTAGTGATGACCGGGGTACGTTTGTGCCCTTTTTAAATGAAGCGAATTCATTGCCTGATCAAGAAGGATTGGCCATTAAAAGGATCTATTACGTCTATAATTACGGCAAAGGTATAATTCGAGGTTTCCATTTTCATAAAAAAGAATGGAAATTCTTTATAATTTCAAGTGGCGCCGCAAAATTTATAGCAATCAACCCCGAAGATGAAAAAGACCAATATACTTTTATAAGTTCTTCGAGAAGGCCAAACTTGATTGTTATACCTCCAGGTTATGCAAACGGATGGGTATCCCTGGAAGATAATACTGTATTAATTTGCGGATCCACAGCTTCTTTCGAGGAATCTATTGACGATGATAAAAGATTTGACCCAAACAAATGGGGTGATGTTTGGACGGTGAAAGGTAGATAATTTAAACACAATAATACATATGAAAACAATCGCCATATCTGCTCCTACTGGTATGCTCGGGAGCGCCGTATACAACGAACTGAAAGACAAGTATAAATTGGTTCTCATCTATCGAGGCGATAAAAATTTGGAGTTACTTGAAAAAGCTTATGGAAATACTCAAAATCATAGACGAATCCAATTGGATCTGATGGATATTTATCAGGATTACGAACTAGGGTTTACCAATACAGTTATAGGCCCAAATACAAAAAAGCTAATCGAGGAAATTGGTGAAATTGACGGTTTCATTAATTGTGCAGGTATCATTAAGCCACACAGTACAAAAGATCCGAAAACAACATTATTCATTAATGGGGCGATTCCACATATATTAAGCGGAATATATGAAAAAAAATTAATACAAATCACTACCGATTGTGCGTTTAATGGTTTGGAAAGTGCGCCATATGATGAAAATTCGACTAAAACTCCTAACGATCTCTATGGTCTGTCAAAAAGTTTAGGAGAACCTTCTCAAAAATCGTTAGTACTCAGGACCTCGATTATCGGACCGGAAATACATGGTTTTGTGTCGTTAATAGAGTGGTTCAAACAACAGGGTGGTAAAACTATAAAAGGATTTAAAACACATTTATGGAATGGTATTACCACAAAGCAATTCGGAAAAATTTGCGATACAATTTTCTCAAACCGTTCTGATTTTCCGGATAATGGATTATTTCACATTTATGCCAATGACGTAACAAAACTGGACATGATTATGGCTTTCAAGGAAAAATTTAAAATTGATGTCACCATCGAAGAAGCTTCACCGTCTCCTGTTGACAGGAGGCTTCGGACAATATACGACCTTAATCAAAAACTGAACATCCCATTATTCAAAGATATGGTTAATGAATTATAATTATGTATCCAAGAGCTGAACATCGCCCAATACCAGAACATTGGGACCAAAAAAGTAAGGACGTCAGACGACTTATTAATGAATTCAGGGACCGTCTCCACGAACAAAACTACTCACTCCCCCAACGGACGGATGGTATTGTTGTTCTTTCTGCCCCGCCAGAAAAATGTGAAGACGGTACTTTTATCGAACGAACGCAAGAAAATGAAGCAAGAATCAAATATTCCTTTGAAATAATTAAACAAATAGCTGCAGAGAAAGCGGGAATGTCATCAGAAGAACTTACGGAGGATCAAATTATTCAGTTTTCGCCAAAACTGATATTAAATGGCGAAACAGAACAACTACAAATGATGGTTGAAGTTGCTCATGAGTTAGGCATTCCGGACGGAATAATTCAAACTTTTAATTGCGGTGACCGAGGTGTTGGCAATACAAAAACTCAATTTACTTTAATGGATAAGGATCCTGAATACACGAATTCAAAACACCTAACCTTTATTACGACAAGCTACCACGTTCCTCGCGTAGTCCGAACTGCTGAAAAAAACCTTTCACGGACAAAGGAGTTTGAAATAATCGGCGTTCCATACGACCAACTTGAATATAATATTTATCGGAAAGCAAAAGGCGAGATTAAACGCATACTCTCCTATTCTGAAAAGGGCGATATAAGCAGGTTTATTAAAGAACCCGCTACACCACTTATAGAATTTGGAACACCCATTAATACCGTTGATCAACATTATTCGGATGAGACAACCCCACTATCCCCTCAGGCGGAAAAATTACTTCAAGCATTAACTGCTACTTTACGCAGGGATCACGGAGAGCCCAATCCATTTAATGGTGAATTAATTAATGTTGATGGCTATTCTTTTTTAAACGGAAAGCTCGATTTGCAAACTTCAAAGACTGATTATTATTCATATCTAGCATCCTCATATGCACACCGCGAAGACCAACAAGAAAATTCAGTGCGTCCTTTAGCCGTATCTGCTACTCTACTTTCACCTGAAGGAAAAATTTTAGTTGAGGAACGCTCTGGAGTTACAGAACTAGAGGGTAAATTAGCCGTATTTGGTGGCGCAATGAAACCAGGAGAAAAACCGGAAGAAGCAATCGCTGAAAGGCTAAAAAGAAAAATGGGCCTTGAGATACAACCAGAAAATATTTATTTAACAGGCGCTGATCAAGAAAACTTACAAAATATTTTTGAAATATTTTATTTGGTTAAATTAGAACGCGGTCAATTAGAACAATTGAAATCAAGATTTCAAGAACCGATGAATAAAATACAAAAAAAATTCTCCGAATTTTCTGTAAACCAGGATTTACATGAAATTGAGGATCATTTCCATAACAAAGATATTACCGACTGGAATCCCTCCAGCTTTTATAATATAATGTATGCTTTAATAAAAAATGGTGACCGAACGCCCGAGGAAGTCAGCAAAATAGTAGAATACTTGAGAAAAAAAATCACTCGCAAGCCATTTCGATATAAATACCCATACGAACAAATAGTGGATTAAAAAAGTTATGAAAAAATTTAGAATAATTAGTTTACTAGGAATACGTCCAGACCTAATAAGAATGTTTAAACTTATAAATTTGCTTGATATCGGGCAATCTAAAAATAATTACGAACATCTTTTCATGCATACTGGACAACATTTTGATTATGAATTAGATGGAATATTTTACAAGGAATTAGGCGTCCGGCTTCCTGATTATAATATGGAAGTTGGGAAAACGTTAAAAAAGGGGGGTCATAACACAGGCTTCGCTTATCAGATGGGCCTTTTATTTGAAAGAACCGCGGAAATGGTAGAGAAATTTAAGCCAGATGCTGTTATGTATTTGGGTGATACAAATACCGTATTATCTTCCGTTGTTGTTGCGCGTATGGGCGTCCCAGTTATTCATTTAGAAGCAGGGGGAAGAAGCTACGACTGGAGAATGCCAGAAGAGATAAATAGAATTACTATTGATCATTTGTCTGATGTTTTATATTCATATGTTCCACGTTATAAAAGCATCCTTCTCTCAGAAGGTATACCGGAATTCCGAATAAAAGTTATTGGTAACATTATTCATGATGCGATAGAAAATTTTATTTATAAAGCCGATCAAACTAATATTTTATCAAAATTAAAATTACAATCAAAGAAATTTGTTTTGACCACTTTACATCGGGAAGAAAACACAAATTCAAAACAAATTTTATTGGATAAATTTTCTGATTTAATAAAATTGGCAAATGAAATGAAAGTTGTATTACCACTAATGCCACGGGTCCGAAATAATCTAAAGCAATTTGGAATACTTAATCAAGTATTACATTCAAATGTTATCATAACAGAACCACTTGGTTTTTTCGAATTCCTTAAGCTTGAAAAAGAAGCAAAGGTAATAATTTCAGATAGCGGTACAGTCCAAGAAGAATCCCTCATTTTAGGTACGCCTTGTCATATCAGCCGATTATCAACTGAAAGACCAGAAACTATTGAGGCTGGGGCGACTATTCTTTCTAATAAAAATCTCTATAACAATACAAAAAAAGCACTAACATTAAAAAATAATTGGAATCGCTGGGTGTTAAATCCAACAAAAAAAAGTCCTTCTGAAGTTGTATATAATGACTTAATGGAAAAAATTAATAATAATTTTTTTAAAAATTCTAGAAAATTTAATTATACAAAACAAAATAAAATTATGAAACAAGCTTACGGAATATTTAAATAAACATGAAAAAAATTTGTTTTATTCTAGGAACAAGACCAGAAATTATAAAACTTAGTCCATTGATTAGATTATGTAGACTAAAAAATATTCCTTATTTTATCATCCACACAAATCAACATTATTCAGCAATTCTTGATAAAATTTTTTTTAAGGAGCTTAATTTACCTTATGCTAAATACAATTTAAACGTTGGATCAGCTAATCATGGCTTGCAGACAGCTAGCATGATTATTGCGATTGAAAAAATCATTATAAAAGAAAAACCAGGCTGTATTATTGTTGAAGGAGATACAAATTCAGTATTGGCTGGCGCTATGGCTGCTGCCAAAGAATTCAATATTACTATTGCCCATGTTGAAGCTGGCCTGAGGAGTTATGATAGAAAAATGCCAGAAGAAATCAATCGGATCGTTGCCGATCATATTTCTGATATATTATTTGCCCCGACAATTATCCAAAAAGAAATATTAATTAAAGAGGGCATCCCAAAAAATAAAATTTTAGTAACTGGCAATACAATTGTAGACGCGGTTAAAATTAATATTGAAATTTCAAATAAAAAAATGAATGTTTTAAAGAAATATAATGTAATTGAAAAAAAGTATTCAATATTGACTTTACACCGGCCTTCAAATGTCGATTTTAAAATTAATCTAATTAAAATATTTAATGGGCTTAAGGCTCTTGAAAAAATTGTTTTTTTAAATAAAATTATTTTTTTAGTTCACCCTCGTACCCTTAAAAATTTAAATAAATTTAATATTAAATTGCCGAATAACATAAAAATGGTTAATCCGGTAGGATATCTTGAAATGTTACAATTAATAAGTAAGGCGAGATTAATTTTTACAGATTCTGGGGGAATCCAGGAAGAGGCGTGCATTCTTAAAGTACCTTGCATCACGTTAAGAAACAACACTGAACGACCAGAGACAGTAAAAATTGGGGGTAACATTATCGCCGGTCAAGAAACAAAAAAAATTATCTCATCGACAATTAAAATATTAAACAGGAAAATAAAATGGAAAAATCCTTTTGGCGATGGTCATAGTTCAGAAAAAATGATAAGACGAATTCAACCTTTATTATAAAAATGGATTCAAGAAATAATATATTAATGTTATCCCCCTATTTTTATCCGCACCAAGGTGGTGTAGAAAAACATGTATTCAACCTTTCCCAACAATTAATACATAAAGGCTATAAAATTACCGTCCTAACTACGCTTCATGATTCCAAATTACCAAGAGTATCTGAAATTGAAGAAATAAAAATATTTAGATTTAAACCAAATAAAATATATATAGTAGGCATGGCAATTACCATGTTTAAGTTTTTTAAATATATTAAACTAGTTTATAAATCAAATATTGTCCATATCCATGATTATCAACTATTTATATGGTTTATTTTAATTAGATTGCTTTTCCCTTTTAAAAAAATATATATTACATTCCATGGATGGGAGGGAGAATGCCCGCCAAATACGTTAATTAAATTTTTTCGAAAAATTAGCGAAATACTAACAAGAGGTAACATATGTATTGGCGAATTCATAAAAAAGTGGTACAAAACAAACGCAGATATCGTAAGTTATGGCGCTGCCGAAAATATAAAATGTAAAAATATTCTTCCAAAAATTGATATATTGGTTATATCAAGAATATCCAATGATATTCCCATTTTACAATATTTAGATTCATTTAATATTTTAAATAATAAATTATTAAATACAATCAAAATTGTTTTCATTGGAAGCGGAGAACTTGAAAATGAAGTCCTTAGTTTTGCTGGTGATCATAATATCGACATATCGTTAAAAGGATTTGTTGATAATCCATCTGAATACATATGCTCATCTTCTATAATAATAACCAATGGTTATTTAGCTATACTAGAATCAGTGCTTCAAAAAAAGCCAATATTTGTTATATCTCAAAATGAATTAGAATTTGACAGACTTTCTCAATTTCCCTTTTCAAATAATTTTATGTCTATAAGTAAAAATTCCATAGATCTAGCAAATAATTTATACTCGTATATAAAAAAATCAAATAATTTTAAATTCACGTTTACTACCGTTATTGAATGGGCGCAAAATCAAACTTGGGAGAGACTAGCAAACCAGTATATTGAATTATGGAACAAATAAAAGTAACATTTATAACGACTGTCTTTAACGAAGAAAAAACGATAGATAGTTTTTTATATTCCTTAAAAAATCAAACAGTAAAACCTGATGAAATAATTATCACTGATGGCGGTTCAACTGATAATACGCTAAATAAATTAAAAATGTGGGCAAATTCTGATACCAAGTTAAAAATATTTACAGGTAAAAAAGTGAATATTGCAGAGGGAAGGAATATAGCCATTAAACATTCAACAAATGATATTATAGCTGTTTCCGATGCTGGATGCATAATTGAAGAAGACTGGTTAGAAAATATATTAAAACCTTTTCATGATAAAAATATTGACGTTGTCAGTGGTTGGTACACATATGAAAAAAATTCTACATTTAACAATGCCATAGCGAAAATAATTGAAATTCCCTTATGGTTAATTAATAAGCAAAAATTTCTACCATCAAGCAGATCGATTGCGGTTAAAAAAATTTGCTGGGAAAAAGTTAATGGCTACCCAGAAAACTTAAAATATGCCGCTGAAGATACGTTATTTGCAAAAAGGCTTAAATCGGCAGGATGTAATTTTTACTTTCAACCAACCGCAATTGTTCGATGGCTTCTCCCCAATAGCCACAAAGAACTTTATTCAAAATTTTTTAACTATGCGTATGGCGATGCTGAAATTCGACATAACGTAAGATATTACTTAACAATTTCTTTTATATTTTTAATTGTACTTGTATTTATTCCGTTTATATTTGAATCATGGATAATTACCATATTATTTATTCTTTTAATAATTATGTATACATACTCTCCAATAATATTAAAAGGGATTAGTTTAAAACATGTTAGTTTTACAGAATTAATGTATATTTTTTCTTGTAAAATTACTATTATATTGGCAAGTATATTTGGTTTTAATAAGGGATTAATAAAAAAACATGAAATTTAATATTATATCTTACGGTTTTTTGGGAAACCAGCAAATTTATAAAACTGACATAAAGCAACTGGTTGGAGGTGCCGAGGTTTATTTGTACGATCTATCAAAATATTTATTATCATTAGGACATCGCGTTAAAGTAATCCAATCAGGTGAAAAAAATGATGAATTTATATACGACGGGATAGAAGTAAAAACAATTAAACTTCCTGGAATTTGTCGAAAAATCGGGTTTATTCCAGAAAATTATTATGAATTTAATTGGTTTTGGATAAAATATTTAGATAAATCAGTTGATAGGGTCCATCTACATTATTTACAGCATGCATGGCCATTTGCGAGTAAAGATATGACGGCAACTTGTCATGGTATTGACTGGGATATTCCCAAAAATGAATATATTTATTATCAAAAACAAGTATATCCTTCACCATATAAATACTTATTACGACCTTTTTATTATTTTAATCGATTTTCAAACAGAAAAATTTTTACAAAATATGGAATTAAACATTTAAAAAAAATACTTTCAGTTGATTCGTCGTTACTAAGATATGTTCAGTCCGAATATCCTGATTTTCGAAAAAAAATTAACGTCATTTTTAACTATGTTGACGTTAATATTTTTAAACCTTTACCAATAGACCCAATATTTTCGGAGAAATTTAAGGGAAAATTTATAATTTTATTTCCTAGAAATCTCTCAATTAACCGTGGAGTTCATTATATTATTGAAGCGATGAAAATTGTAATAAAAAAATACCCAGAAGTTTTACTACTGATAACAGGAGACGGAATTGCAAAAAAATATATTTTAAAAATTATAAATGATTATAATTTATCAAAAAATGTGATATTGCTTGGTCGTCTAAATCATTATTCTGAACTCCCAAAATACTACAATTTAGCCGATTTAGTAGTTATACCAACAGCGTATTCCGAAGGGACATCACTATCATGTTTAGAGGCAATGGCGACTGGTAAACCTGTTATCGCTACAAATATTGGCGGTCTATATGATATCATTAATAGTGGGCAAAATGGATTAATAGTACAACCAGATTATCGTGAAATTGCCCAGGGTATTATTAAAATTTTAGATGACGGTACTTTAAGACTAAATTTAGGAAATTCTGCATTAGAAACAATAAAAGGAAAATTTTCTAAAGAAATATGGGAGGCGAAAATCAAAACTTTTTTTGAACTTTAATTCTAAATTAGTTTAATTTAAATAGCTGGGCATCATTTTTAATAAAAATTGCAGTAAAATTTTTATTTATCGCATATAAATGACTAAGTGAGTCCAGTTCAGAGTTCCCATCTTTATTTGGGTATAATAATAATACATACCTTATGTTATTTTTTTTAAAAAAATCAATACTTTCAGGTTTAGCTGGATTATTAAATGAAATACAAGCCTGATCAATAAGGCATTTATTAGTATCAGTGCTTACATGCAAGATTGTACGGTCACTTACCATAATATCATGATTTGTTTCTGAAACGGCGTTTATATTTGAAACAATCATATCAGTTGACAAGGAAATTGTATTCAATAATTTCAAGACGTCGACTTGATCAATGGTGACATTGTTTGATTTGTCGTAAAGATCCTTAACCTTATTAACACCTGAAATAGTAATAATAACGATAAACAAGGATAGCAAAGTCAACAAAATTTTATTACTATACTTAAATCTACCTATCGCTAAATCTATAAAATATGCACAAAAAAATGGAATGAAGATACCAGCAAGAAAAACAATCCTTTCAAAATAAAAATTAATTCCAATTAAATAAGTCTGTAAAATAATGAACAATATTAGTAAATAAAATAATGGAAAAACTTTATAAGACAATATATTATCTTTTTTCAATGCGTACATTAAAATCCCCAGAATGGCAAATGTATAAAGGAAAGGCCCCAAATAATTACCATATTTGTTAATTGGGATTTCCCCTAAAAATTTATCCTGAATACTTGATTTCCAAAATGAATTTATCGCTTCTTTAATAATATGGTTGTAAATAATCAAAAAATTTACCACAAGTACAATTATAATCAAGCTGACAATAATAACAATTTTTTTGTTTTCCCTTGATTTTTGAATTAAAACATTTCTGATTTTTTTATTAATTGAAAAAATGATTATAAAATACAAAATAAGGGAAGGGATAAAAATTGGTGCGGTAAGATAATTATGTGTAAAATAAATCGCAAAAAGCATTAAAAGTATTAATAATAAATTTTTCGGACGGTACGACTGAAAATATTTTACAACCAAATAATATATTATATTAATAAAACAAAAAGCTAAAAGGTTTGAGACCGTCGAACCAATGAATAATCTAATTATTGAATAACTACAAATTACTGTTACGGGGAAAAGAATTGACATGTTCCTACTATACGTCTTACCGACCAGATAAGAAGAAAATAGTAAGAAAATAATTAATACAAGTTGATAGGCTGAAAATAATGGATAAATTATATTTAAATGGGTGAAAATATGTAATAAAGCTACATTTAATGAAGTAAATGGGGCCGTATATGCTAAAAATCCGTGATATGTTGGCTGATAAGGAGCTGGTACGCGCCCATTATTAGTTATCCAATTAGCATCATTTATGTAAGTAGTTGCATCAGTACCAATTGGTATTTGCTTAATAGTTGGATAATAAAAAACCAGTACTCCTAAAATGACTACTAAAAGTAGTAATAAATATAGTAGGAAATTATATTTTATTTTATTTTGAAACATAAAAAATTATTAAAGACATTCCTTATAAACATTTTCAATTTTTTTTGCTATGTTTTCCCAAATATAATTTTGCTCAACTTTTGACCTACCATTATTCCCCATTTTTTGAGCAATGTTGCGATTATTAATAAGAAACAAAATTTTATTTTTTAGATCATCTATACTACGATTTTTAAATAATAATCCGTTAATTTGATCATCAACCACACTTCTAACTCCACTTAAGTTACTTGCAATAACAGGTTTACCGCATGCCATAGCTTCAATAAGAACAATACCAAATGATTCTGTATCGTCTGACGGTAAAACAAGAAAATCAATGGCTTTTAAATATGAGGGGACTACTTCATTGGTAACTTTACCGATAAATGAAATAAATTTTTCCATGGATAAATTTTTTACTAAATTTTCATAATAAGGTCGTAAATCACCATCACCAATAATTAAGAGATGTGCTTTTCCACGGATTCTTGCCAAGGCATTAATAAGAAGATCGACTCGTTTAAAATAGTGAGATTTATCTAAAGCGCCAACAAATCCGATTATCGGTATTCCCTGACTAATACTCAATTTTTTATGGATATTAATTTGTGGGCTTGCATCAATACGCTTGAGATCAACGCCGTTTGGGCAAATGGTATAATTTTTAGTATTTAAAAATTTCTTAATTTGAGAGTTGTTTAAATGATCAGCTGACAGACCAATAATTTTTTTTGCCGAAGCGAAAACGTATTTTTGAAAAATTACGTTATAAACATAAAAAATTATTTTTCTTAAATAAGTACCCCCAAAAACATCCTGATGATACGTAATAATTAGTGGAATATTGTTGAATTTTGCAGCTCTTGCTATTATAAAATCACCACCAAAAAATGGATAATGTAAATGGATAACGTCGAAACCAGTTAATAGATTATTAAGGCTGGAAATTAAACTTGCATTACCAATTGAAAAAATTGTTTTTATTGGTCTTAGATTAATTGAATTTATGTTGTTTTTTAAATCTTCATTTCCTTTTTTTGGATAAAAAACTGTGACATCATGGCCTAATAACGATAAATACATCGAAAGATAATAACAAGCATTTCCTATCCCCGCTTCATAAGGTGGGAAAGTTGAGCTAAATTGAGCGATTTTCATTTAATATTATGATTTATTCCGTATCTACAATTCATAACTTTTACATAATTATCAACGATTTTTAAAGATAGATTTTTCTTAATTATTATTCTTTTAGTGATAAGTCTTTAACAGAAATGGCAAATTTATTAAATAATTGCCTAAATTCATTATAAGAAATTTTTTTATTATAGAATATTACTTTTCGTTTTTGTAATATAGTAAAAAGTCGGCTTAATGCGGCAACCCAAGCTCTTATTACAGTTAAAAAAAGTAGTAATGATGAATATTGTTGCGTAAAGCGAGCCGCCGCTCCCCTTTTAGTTAACATAGCTAGGAGTTGAAACGTAAATCGTTTTATGGAGTAATAAGGAATTAGAACTAGCATTGACAAAGGAAAGTTTTTTAAAACGAGCCAAATCCTATTGCGTTCAATTAAAAAAACTTTCCTTGGTGAGTATTTCCCCATCGAAAATGAATACTTATGATAAAGCTTTGCCTCTGGTACATACTCGCATTTCCATCCAGCCAGGCGAATACGAAAGCCTAAATCGCTATCTTCCAAATAAAACTCAAAATCTTCATCAAAATAACCAACACTGTCAAGTATTCGTTTTGAATAGAGGGCTGCACACCCGCTTGGAAAACATACTTCTTCGATGTTTTGATATTGGCCGATATCCTTTTCCAACCTTCCTCTCCCCCGGCTTAATCCATCAGAATAGATAATCAAACCGGTACTATCAAAAATATCTCGATCATAAAAATTCAAAATTTTCGTCGCCCACATTCCGACCGTTTTGTTGGAATTTTTCGTTGCGGCTGAAAGGTGTTCGAGACAATAAGGGTCAAGCTCAGTGTCATTATTTAAAATAAATACGTACTCACCTTTTGCCTTTTTTATTCCAATATTATTACCGGCTGTAAAAGTATTTATTTTATTTTCAATAATAATAACCTTAGGGTATGAAGATTTTATGAAATCAACAGAACCATCGATTGACCCATTATCCACAACGATAGTTTCAAAATCAGTAAAAAACTGTGCAGTTAATGATTCCAATAAATCTTTTAAGCAATCCTTACCATTAAAATTAACTACTACAACAGATATGTATGGGAATTTGCTATCCATAATCAATCACTTCATTTGGTCAATCTTTTCAAGAGCACTTTGACGAATAAAATCTTCTGTTCGTTTTTCGATTCTTCTTACAATTACATAATTCCTAAACGTTACACCAAATAATATTATCATTGCTACAACGACGACAAGATCAAATGTACGTGTTATACTAAAAGTTTTTAAAATAAAATTTACGCTTTTTGGAAAAATAACAATTACAATCAATCCAACCCATAGTAATTGCCAAAATATAAATTCAGTTTTTTTAAATTCGCCACGTCTAAAATGTAAATAGCTGAAATATATCATCCAAAAAGAAAATAATATTGCTATTATTTGTAGACCGATCATGAAAATTTCCAAATTAACATATTAACAAAAATCCTTATACCATCAATAAACGTTGTACCCTTAAATTTATTAAGATAAATTGTATCTATTTCAATTTCACCAAATTTTAACTTATTTTTTCCAGCCCTCATAATCATTTCAGTCTCAACTGAATAACGTGTTGAATTCCAAATAATTTTTCGAAAAATACTTGAACGAAAAGCCCTAAATCCGCATTGTGTATCGGCCACGTCGATACCGAATAAAAAAGAGGAAATAAATGACAGAAATGTATTCCCAAATTTCATGACGAATGGCATTGTAGAGCTTTTTTTACGTGTACCAAAAACAATATCAAGATTATTTTTTTGTAATGTACTGATAAATCTCGGAATGTCCTCAGATTTATGTTGACCATCTCCATCCATAATTATTATTATTTCAGCATTTTGATGAATGGCGGCTTGACATCCGGTTTTCATAGCAGCCCCTTTTCCTAAATTAATAGCATGATACAAAATTATCACATTTTGGTCAGACAAATTCATCGGCACTTTTTTTGTAAGTGCAGACCCGTCATCAACAACAATCACCAAATCAACAAACTTTTTCGTTTGTTCAATTATTTGAGCAATTTTTGAACCTTCATTTAAGACGGGTATGACAACGCATGTCTTCATCGTCCAATTCCCTTATAGATAATTTTTTTCTTTAAAATTGCATCTTTATCCAGACAATTCCGGCCATCAACTATAACCTTTATCCTGTTCTTTTTAAGTATAGACGCCGGAATTATTTTAAATTCCCGGTGTCCGGTGACGAGCAATAATGCATCTACCTTTTTTAACAATGACTCTAAATCTACAACAGTAGACTTATCCGGGAAATATGGATCAAAAACATCGACAACCGCCCCCTTTTTCTGTAATAACTCTATTACCTTAATGGCCGGACTTTCGCGTATATCCCCTACGTTTGGCTTATAGGATAATCCCATAACACCCACCCTAGTCCCTTTCAAGGGCATTCCAGCCTCGTTTAAAGCGTCCTGGAGGCGTTCTACAGCATAGGCGGGCATACTATTATTGATTTCCCTCGCTAATTTCAGGAATGAATGGTTAAACCCGGCCAATTTTGCGCGTTCGATCAAATAGTACGGATCTACGGCAATACAATGGCCGCCGACACCGACACCGGGCCAATGCGGCATAAACGCGAATGGCTTCGTCGACGCCCCGCCAATGACATCTATGAGATCTATCCCTAATTTTTCAAATGATTTTGCCAATTCATTTACAAACGCGATATTGACGTCCCGGAATGCATTTTCAATTATTTTTGTCGCCTCAGCCTCCTTGACTGATTTCATGGGCCGGATTTCACCAGAAATGATAGAACGATAAAATTTCACTGCTCTATGTAGTCCCTTTGGATCCGTTGCTCCAACGCAGCGAGGAATATTTCGTACATTCCATTTAGGATCACCCGGATTTATCCGTTCCGGACAGTGAGCGAGGAAAAAATCCTTGCCAACTTTTTTCTTAGAAATTTTTTCCAGCAATGGCAGCATTACTTCCTCGCAAACGCCAGGATTAACCGTTGATTCTAAAATAATCAACTGACCATTCTTTAATCGCTTCGCGATATTTTTTGTAGCAGAAATTACCGGCGTTAAATCCGGATTGTACTGATCATCAACAGGCGTAGGAACACAGACAACAACAATATCCGACTTTTTTATGCAGTCAAAAGACATCGTGGCAGTAAATGATTTCAAAGACACCAACCGACTAAGTTCCGCATCACCGCTGATCGGACTGATTCCCTTGTTTATCTGGCTAACTTTTTTTCGATCTTTACCGATGCCGAACGTCTTATATCCTTTTTCACCGCATAAACAGGCAAGCGGTAAACCGACATATCCGATACCTACTATTGTAATAACCTCTTTTTTTAACTGTTTATTCTTAACCATACAATTCATTGAACCACTTAAAAGTTAATAGCAACCCGTCAGCTACAAGTACGCGTGGTTTCCAAAATAACAAAGCGTCCGCTCGCTTATTATTTAAAGCGCTGCGGAATTGCTCATTAACCTGTCGGCCAAAAATAGGTTTTAATTTTTTAGATGAAATTCGATTTAAACTATAAAAAAGGTTTTTTATCGAAGTTTCGCGTGACGTACTGACATTAACAATTTCATTAGTGCCTTTTCTTAATGCTTGACAAGCGGCCCGGACGACATCAGTGACAAAAACAAAATCTCTAGTTTGGTTACCATTATTATTAACAAAAGATGATTTGCCCTGAACGAAATTTTTACAAAAAATTGCAATTACTCCGCCTTCACCCGAAGTATCCTGGCGTGGTCCATACACATTCGCCGGTCGTAAAATAGTAAAAGGTATAGCCGAATTTTTTACGTAGTCTTCAATTGTTCTTTTTGCGATGCCATACGGAGTTACAGGCCTTAAAATTTCTTCTTCCCTATTTGGCGGTTTATTCTTGGAGTCATAGACTGCCGCTGAGGAAAAAAATATTATTTTTTTAACTTTAGATTTTTTCGCTGCTTCTAGGATATTAATACCACCGATAATGTTTGTCTCCGCATCTTCAATGGGATGGATCAATGAATATTGTAGATTTTTTTGTGCGGCTAAATGATATAAACAATCAATCCGGTATTTGCTGATGAGCGTAGAAACTCTTTTATCTTGAATTTTCATCCGGATAAAAGCGGCTTGCCGATTTATATTTTTTTTACAACCAGCACTTAAATCGTCCAATACGACGACCCGATGCTTTTTTTTAATCAGGGTATCCACGAGGTGACTGCCGATAAATCCGGCGCCGCCAGTTACTAAAATACGGCTCATTTGGTTTGCGACTCCTCATCCTCATACTTCCATAGCATGGGCTGGAGTATGAACTGGTTAGCTTTAATATACTCAATGGTTTTTTGAAGACCTTCATCAAGCGGTACTAACGGGTACCAGCCCAATTTCTCCTTGACGGCGGTCAAATCCGGCAGCCCCAGCGGACTCATGAACAACATGGGTTTTGCAAAAGACACTTCCGAACTTGAGCTGACCATGGTTTTTATCTTATTGGCGATGTCCGTCATTTTAATTTCATCATAATGGCCAAAATTTAACGGGCCATATTCCTTGGAATTCATTAATTTCAATAATCCTTCCACGACATCAGAGACGTAGCACAATGAGGTACTGAACGTCTCATCGCCGTAAATTACCATCGGCTTGCTATTTAGTGCTTGGAGGACGAAATCGGGCACCATATGGCCGTCAAAAAGCGACATGCGGGGACCATACGTACGGAAAATCCGGGCAATTTTGATGTCCAAGCTAAACATATCCCGATAGGTAATGGCGGAGGATTCCGCGAATCGCTTGCCCTCGTCATAACAGGCGCGAGGACTGTTACAATCGACATATCCGTGGTAATCCTCAGTAAAACGCGGCGCGTTTGGGAACCGCGGACCGTACACAACAGAAGAAGAGGCTAAAAGGAATTTCGCCTTGTACGCCTTGGCTAATTCCAAGACATTGATCGTCCCGACACCATTAGTCAACAACGAATGGTAGCGTTGCTTGTTGAAATTTTTTGGGGAAGTCGGGCAGGCCAGATGATAAATCTCCTGAATCCCCTGGAAACGAATCTTGAACTTGTCCAGTTCATGCTGCTCCGTAAGGTCAATACGCTTCGTCAGGTCATGTTTGATAAATTCAAAATTAGGATTTTCCAGGAGATGGTTGATGTTTTCCACGTGGCTCGTCGAAAAATCGTCAATACAGATTACATTGCTCTGCTTCACGAGCTCGTCACATACATGTGAACCGATAAAACCGGCGCCGCCGGTGACGAGAATGTTCTTCCTGTTAAAAATTGTTTTTGTATTAAGCATAGGATTACGAAAATCGAAGTTTTAATATTGAAACCAGCATGTGCCAGGCACTGGTAAATAATTTGAGTGGCGACCCAAGTGTCGTTGAACTGGCGCTGTTATCCAGCCACGCGGTCGGCACTTCCACCACCGTACATCCTGATGAGTGTAACCGCCATAACAAATCCACATCAAAAGCCATATCTCGTGTGCGAACTTTGTCAATTACCTCCATAAGCGCATTCCGACGGAAAAGTTTCGCACCACACTGAGTGTCAATGAAAGGCATCCAAAACAACATCTTCACTACAGAAATAAATCCGATACTTACTACCTCTCTAAAAATATTAGCGTTGATAATTTTTGATCCACGTTTCCAGCGGGACGCAATTGCACCTTCGTAATGATGGACACCATAAATAATCTTATTGAACTCCTCTGGTGCCGTTGAACCGTCAGCATCTACGAAACCGATCAATTCGCCCGACGCCTGCCGAAAACCGTCTAGGACCGCTCCGCCTTTACCGACATTTTCCCGAATAACATGGTTTTTAACCAACTGCGGATATGCGTCAACGAACTCCTCAACAATTGAAACAGTACTATCAGAACAGTTATTCGGAACAACGATAAACTCGACATCGCGTGTTCTAAAAAAATCGATATAGCGTTGCAAGGTTCGGGCAATTCTCTCCTGCTCGTTATAGGCCGGCATAACTATGGAAATCAGCATATTCACAATTGATTATAATAAAAATACAGTAATTTTGCAAGGTAACACTTACGACTTAAATGTCCAGTATTTATTGCCAAAATAATTGCTGAAAAGGACGATTCCGATCGCTATGGCTTTTGCAAAATAGTCTTCTGATGAGTGAAAGAGCACTTCCGCATGCGTATAAGTCACCACGGCGTACGTAATGCCAATATTTAAAAAATAATTAACGATACTGACGAGAAAAAACCGGTACGACTCCTTGGTTGTTTTACCGCTTTGGCCTTTTTCGAACGTCCAGTATTTGTTCCATATAAAATTGTTTACTATGGCGATAAAAACGCTTATACAGGTTGCGTAGATATAAAAAACATCAAATCCCCTGGTCAGTACGCTATAAATGGAAAAATCAACGGCAGTCCCGATTACTCCGACTACTGCGAATTTTCCAAATTCCTTAAGTATCGTTGTTGGTAATTGCTTGCTGTTGAGGGGCATGATCTTGAATTATAGACTTTTTAATGATCCGACGGTAATCCCCTTCCTGAAATCGGTGGCATAGGCGAAGAACTGAGTCAGGACAGTGCCGGCGGAATCAAAGACGCGGACATGAGGCCCCCCGCCCGGACCAGCGCCGGTGATGATCTCATCCACGCCGTCACCATTGACGTCGCCGGTAGCGACGGAGATGCCGCCGCGGAATGACGAAGCATAGGCGAAGAACTGGTTTTGGACAATTCCGGCTGCAGTCATGATACGGACCATCGGCGCCCCTCCGGCACCTTCAACGCTCACGACATCTTCAATCCCGTCATTATTCACGTCACCGGAAGCGCTCGTGACACCAAAACGATCAGTACTCGGGTAGGCAAAAAATTGGCTCACTAAGGATTGATCCTGCATGAATACACGTACTTGAGGTGCACCGGAAGTTATCGTACCGGTAATGATATTGCTGGCTAATTTTTGGATGACTGTATTTAATGACATTTCTGATTGGACCAGGGTATCCATGGAAACCCGCCCATATCCGAGCTGTCCAGCAACTGACGGATTTAACGAATCTATGGAAACTGCATGCTCCTCCAACAAGGCAACAATCTGTGCTCCGGTCAGTGAACTATTGCTTGATTTCAATAACGCCGCCGCACCAGTTACGAGGGGTGTGGCGAACGAAGTTCCGTACCATGAAGAGATATAATAATTGGTCAGATCGTGGTCAGCGTCGTATACGGAAGTACTAGTAAAATTGTCTGCCGGTGCTACAAGAGACAGGCAATTGGATCCGTAATTCGACCCGCCTCCGACCGTCCCGTTTCCGTTATAAAAAATTACCCGCTGGTCAAGCTCATTGGTGCCACCGACAGTGATGACGTTTTGATTACAGGCAGGGTAACGCGGAGATGTATTGAGGTTAATGCCTTCATTTCCGGCCGCGGCAAAAGTTATTATTCCCTTGTTATACGCGGCGGTAATTGCCTGGGCCAGGAGCGGGTCATTTTGGTCGCCGACAAAGCTCAGATTTATAAAATCCGCTCCATTGGCGGAGGCATATTGTATCGCCCGGTAAATGGTCTGCGTATCCCCGATGCCGACGCCGTTCAAAACGCGCAAAGGCATAATTTTGACATGCCAGTTAACCCCTGCCACACCCACTCCGTTATTGCCTACTGCCCCGGCAATACCTGATACGACAGTACCGTGGTTAATGCCAGTAGCACTCCAGCCCGGATCAAATTTCGGTCTTGGGTCTGAAGTATCGGAAACAAAATCCCAGCCATTAACGTCATCAATATATCCATTATGATCATCATCAATTCCGTTGCCGGCGACTTCACCGGCATTGGTCCATATGTTTGCTGACAAGTCCGGATGGTTGATGTCAACCCCGGAATCCAATATGGCCACGGTAACGTCAGTAGAACCGGCAGAAGAATCCCAAAATGTTGGTAAGCCGACATGCGGTAAATACCATTGCGAGGAATACATAGGGTCATTCGGTACTGCCGCCATGGAAAAAATGTGGTTTGCACCGACATACGTTACGTCTGGCCTTGACCAAAACACATCCTCAACCAACGGTATGAGCGTTACATCGGTACAATGAACCGTTTCCAGGCGATCGTTTGAATACTGGATAACCAAGGCCGGATCGGTAGTAACGGCATCAGCGCGATTCGTATGGGTACATAATCCAAGAAAAAAACAAATGGTGGATACTGCCAATACCTTCAGTGAACTGTTTAGGCTCATATTATGATGATCCCAGGGTTATTTTTAATTCTTTTTCGATATTTTTCCTGTTATATTCGACGGTAATAGTATCCCCCACTTTTTTCGACAAAACGAGCGAATTGAGGTTGACAACAGTCGTGAGAGCCTGACCGTCTACCGCCGTAATGATATCACCTTTCTGCAGGCCGGCTTTTTGGGCTGGACTTTTCAATTTGACGCTTGGCGAATTTTTTTCATCGGTGCTGTAAATCAACGCGCCGGCCATCAAACCATGAGTTAATGAATCCGACAGGCCAATCTCTTCTGATAGATCAATATAAGTCACTCCCAAAACTGGCTGTACTATTGAATCGTTAACCAACGTGTTCAAATGACCAATAATTTCCCAAAACGGCGTGACCGTAGAACTAATTTCATCCGACTCCATGATGCCGACCGCCTCTCCGGTTTCAGAGAAAACGACGGATGTGAGGTTTTGATTTGAATATATGCTTAACGACAGTTTCTCGTCATACGCGTCCGAAGAATGCAGGATGGTATCGACAGATGCCGCGTCTCTGTATCGTACCTCAGAAATGTAATTGCGCCGTACTGCTGATGATGCGGCAGTCTGACCGGCGGACAATAAAATCACTTCCTGCCCGGCCTGTATGCTTTCCTGAGTGGCAAACGGTACGACCGAAAGTCTCGTGCCGGTAGTTTTCAAGAAAATAAAATCAGACGCGGGATCAGGCACCATGGATTCAACCTTCAAAACCGAACCATCAGTCGTTACGGCCAACACATCTTCGCGGTCATTAATTACCCCTTTTATGGTTACGATATATCCGTCCTCAGTCAGCGACAGCCCTTCGCCCAACTTGTCTCCGGCCAGCAATAAGCCGGACATGTCGCCATTTTGGGTGCTCGGCTGGTAAATGCCAACGACAGACGGGGCAATCTCGTCAATAGTTTTCAGCAACAACGACTGGGCAGTTTGGGGACTACTTTTCTGCCCAGTGAAGGTGAAAATTTGTGTCGTACCGTCGAATATCCCTATTTTTGAAAGAAAGGGAATGTTCTGCCCATATGACAATAACACGAACTGGCTGATGACCCCGGCCATAAATCCCAAAATTACCACTACAAGCAACAACCATATTTGGCTTCCGTTTTTCCGATGCTGGGGTTTATCGATGGTCGAAAGGTTTTCGCGGTACATCTCGGAAATTTCCCTGTCAGAGCGCTGGACTTTCGGTGATGTCGGGCTCATTTTAGATTTCATAATAGTATTTTTAAAACCATCGGGTGGTCAGTAACCCCAATATGAGGCCCGATATGCTGATTAAAATATATCGTAAAAATAAGCGTTTATCATACATATGCCTTAAGTAATCCCGTAAATAGTTAAGCAGAAGGTAATACATTATTATAATCACCATCCCGTTAAATAAATACGAGGTTGGCAAAAAATTGATTATTAATGCCGTTTCGGCAAGCACCAAGCCAATGACGATAATATACACCTTACTGATCGACCAATCTATTTTGAAGGCATGGAATGCCCGCCAGGAAAAAAAGCTGGCAAAACAAAATGTACACACAATTGCCAGCCAGTTAGGCCAGCTGAAAAAAAGGATTACTCCGTAGAGCGACGAAACTAATAGGAAAAATGAGGCAAGGTTGATATAACCGTTGATGTTTTCCAGGGCATACGGCTGGTAATCATCCGGATGATACAAGAACGTAAATATATTCTGCATCTCGACAAAATAACCGATGACTGTCAGAACAATGAAAAAATGCCTAATGACCGGCTGGTCAATAAGCGTAAAAAAAATCCCTGCACTCAAAATAAATACGCCAATGGGTAGAAAAAAATTAACCGACTCTTTTGCCCGCACTTTATGCACCAAAACGAACCAGATCGAAAAACTTACCGTAAAGAAAAGCGAAACAATGACGGTATACAGGCTATGGGGATAGAAGGTCCAAATTTCAAACAGACCAATAATAACTAGCGAACTGACCCAAATGATAATTTTCTTCAGATACATCATCAGGTTTTTTGGTCAGGAGGATTATGATCTTTGCCATCGTTATCTTCCTTGACATGTACGATAATCTGCTGGACTTTCTCGGGATGCTTGACCGACGTCAGCTCCAGATTCACCTGCTGGCCGGCAGTTTGGATGACAACATTGCCGTAATGAAACAGCGTCTGGCTAATTCCCTTAATGGTATAGCTGACATCCTGCACCTTGTCATACGTGGTCTCGGAAACCGTCTTACTGAAAAATCCGACCTGATCCATGTCTATTATCCGGTCGGTTGTAATGATGAACACATTCAATGAATACACGACGACAGTCCTGATGGCTATATACATCCCGATCCCCAGTAACATAAAAAATACCAGTACCCCCCAGCGCTCCCATTGCCAGAGCGGGACAAGGAAAAAAAATGGTGCTATAATAAACGCGGCACTCCACAGACCGGGCCAGAAAAAAACCAACGGAAATTTCCTGATGACACTGATTATCTCCTCCCCTTCGCGGATATGCCGCTCAATCCACTTTTCTAACATAACGCATTATATGAGTAAAAGTAAATCAATCAGAATTATTTGGCTCGTTATTGTCGTTATTGGCGTGTTGTCAATGGTATTCTTTACCATCCTACCGGCCTTAACGAGTTAATACCGCCAAAAACGCATCCTGGGGTATCTCTACCCGACCCATGGCCCGCATGCGCTGCTTGCCTTTTTTCTGTTTTTCAAGCAGTTTACGCTTCCGCGTGACATCGCCGCCGTACAATTTTGCCGTGACATCCTTCCGCATGGCCGGAATTCTCGAGGAAGCGATTATTTGGGAGCCGAGCGCGGCCTGGATTTTTACCTCAAACATTTGACGCGGCAACGTATCTTTCAACTTATCCACGATGAGCCGTCCAACCCGGTACGCTTCATCCTGATACACAATAGTCGCCAATGCCTCTATCTCATCACCAGCCACCAAAATATTCATCTTCGTTACGTCGCATGACCGGTATTCCAAAAAATCGTAATTAAGCGATGCGTATCCTGAGCTGGCACTCTTCAGTTTATCATAAAAATCGACCAAAATGCTAGTTAACGGCAGTTCCGTCTGGAGGACTATTTTATGCTCATCAATATAGTCGGTGCCTATAAAAATCCCCCGTTTATGCTTAATGAGATTCATGACGTTTCCCATGGCATTTGAAGGGGTGA
>JBAZOB010000003.1:0-60551 GCA_041648895.1 Patescibacteria group bacterium | reverse complement strand
GCCGTCGTGTAAGCCATACCTAAATAGAAGGCTCCCAAAATCAACAACAAAACCACTAAATATCTCCAAATTTGCCAATTATTAATCATATAAAAATTATATCAAGCTAAAAACAAATTACCAATAATATCCCGCTTCCGGTAACACTTGATCATCAGTCTGATCGGGAATAAGATTTCTTTCCTTACCCAAATAAAAAGCCCACATTTGTAAAGTAGTTAAAAACAATATCGGTAAAATCATGGCGTGAGTATCAGGAACTTGAATTAAATCACTAAAAACCCCCGCCGAAAATTGGGCAGTTTGACTGGTAATCCCGACCACTTTTCCCCCTCTTTTTTTAATTTCCATCGCCAATTTAATTCCTTCATCAAAAAAATATTTGTCGGGCGACAACATAAACAAAAACAAAGAATTCTGATTAACTCGATTAATCAAGCCATACTTTATCTCACTATAATCCAGACTCTCCGCTTTGATATTGGCAATCTCGCATAGTAAAAGTGCAACTTCCTTAGCGATCGGATAACCAAATTTACTACCAACAACGACATAATCGGAGTAATTTATATAACGTTTTACTAAATTTCGATAAACATGGGAATTATTGATTACCGCCGATAAATTATTGGGCAGATTATCTAAAGCATGTAAAACATCCAGGGCAAATCCGGGTGTTGTTCCCAGCAACCTACCCAAATATATAGTTAACATCACAATCGCAATCAATTGTGACACAAATGACTTGGTTGATGGCATGCCCAATGTTGGTCCTGAATGAAGGAATATACCTGCGTCGGTATTCCTAGCCACCGCCCCTCCAACCGTATTGGTAATACCAAATACCGGCAAACCCAACTGTTTCGCTTCCCGCATCGCCGCCAAAGTATCAGGAGTTCGACCAGATTGACTAATTATAAACAGAGCTGATTTCATTTCATTAAAATAATGCTTTTTATTCACAAAATCCATACCCGAATATGCAGCCACGGTAATTGGCAGAGTATTTTCAATCATCACCTTGGCCATCAAGGCCGCATAATATGAACTACCAGAGCCAATAAAATTAAGTCGCTTAACTTCTCGAAATAAATCAACATAGCTACTCAAACCACCAAAATGGGTGGAAGCCTGTTTAAAATCAAGTCGCCCGGCAATAATATTGCGTACCATTTCCGGCTGGTTGGCTATTTCCATCTCAATCCGGTTAAAATATTCATCAATCCCACTAGTTGATTCTTTTAAAGTTTCAATATATTTATTGACCACATTAATACTACCCCCAGCAATCACTGAAGTAACAAAACCCTTGGGCGTAATATGGGCCATTTCACCATCATTCAAATAAACCACCCGATCAGTGAAAGGGTAGATCACTCGCTTACTCATTGACACCCAATACTCGCTGTCACCTAGACCAATCATTGTCCCCATCCCCGCATTGGCCATCACCATTTCGACTAATTCATCCATATAAAATACCAATAATGCATAGGTGCCATCTACCTCCAATAATGCTCTTCTTACCGCCACCGTCAGATCACCAAGGTAATACTTTTCAATCAGATGAGCAATTACTTCAGTATCAGTATCAGTTTTAAAAACATGCCCTTCCGCCAGCAATAATTCCTTAAGCTGTTTATAATTAGATATTAAACCTTTGTGCATTACCGCGACCTTGCCATCACAACTGAAAACCGGATGAATATTCTTCTCGGCCACCTCACCATGAGTCGCCCACCGCAAATGCACACCACCAAGCACTTCATTGCCATTATAATCAAGAACACTTTTTTCTAATTCGTCATGCGATCCTAAAACTTTACGCACAAAAAACTTTTCCGGTCCTTTTAGCAACACACCACCCGAATCAAAACTATAACCCTGCATCAACTTTAATCCCTGAACCAAAATCGGTAAGCATGGCCGCTGTCCGAGATAGCCAAAAAGACCGCTCATTTATTTCTCCAAAATATAGTCTAGCTCCATGATATAATAAAATAAACTAAGCATCAATCATGAGCAAAAAACTCCACCCCGGTGATTCAGGCTATACCAATGACTTCGCAAATAATCGGCAAAAAAAAGGTGATTGTTTAACCAATGCTCTCGGTGATATTGACGAGCTGATTGCCTACCTTGGTCTAGTCAAATACATTGTCAAAGAAGATAAAGAATTCATCACGAATATTCAAAAACAATTACAAACATTTGCCGCCAGCTTGGCTAATTACCCTCACCAAGAGCAATATGTCACTTTGACCGAACTGGAACAAAAAATAAACTTACTAAATAGCAAGTTTACATATGACAATCAATTTTTCATTCCCGGCCACAAAGAAATCCCCACTTTTATCAATATTACTCGTACCATCTGCCGTCGCGCTGAACGATCGATCGTCCAACAAAAACCAGATGATAGCAGTATTATTCCGTTTATGAACCGGTTATCGACATATCTGTTCGCTTTACAGATTTATTATGACAAAAAGTAAAATTACGAATGACGAATTACGGATATAATTAGTCATATATCATTTATTTTAATTATATGGCTAGCCATAAAACTTACCATTATTAGACAGATCCACCATAACACCTCCGGCAATACATTTGCTGCCATTAATTAAAATAAATGATATATGACTAATTATATCCGTAATTCGTCATTCGTAATTTTACTTATAATTTAAAATCTCCCCTTCCGGGCTGATCTCAATAAAATGTTTAGCTTCGCCATTATAATATTGCTGACACTGATTATTAATATCATCATCAATCGGCTGTCTGGGACTATGCGAAATATCCACCACCCATTCATCATTCAACCAACCCAAACACGGACCCTTAACCCATTCCGCCCCGGAATAAGTATTTCTCTTTTCCATAAACAATGACTTAGCCTCGGTAAACAACACTTCATTGTTATGTTCCAAACCAGGTATCAAATCCGAGGCTAGACGAGCGTTGAAATCCAAAAGCCAACATCCAGAGAAAACCGTTGTTGCCGTAAGAAACATTAATATTTTATAAATATTTTTTTTCATAACCAAAAAATAGCCCCTAGGAGAATCGAACTCCTGTTTTAAGATTGAAAATCTCACGTCCTAACCACTAGACGAAGGGGCCTTAAACGATTCCTAATTATTAATTTTACACGAATTTACTATTTTGACAAAGGTCTTAGCCTTCAAACTCGCCCCGCCCACCAATAAACCGTCAATATGTTCTTCATGCAAAAAATCACCCGCGTTTTTATCATCAACACTGCCGCCATATAGAATACGAATATTTTCCGCCACATCGAAACCAAATTCATCCTTTAGCCAATTACGAATATTACCCATCACTTTATTGGCATAGTGCGGCGTCGCCGGGTTACCCGTTCCAATCGCCCAAATCGGCTCATAGGCTACCACTACCCGCTTCAATTCATCCTGAGTCAAACCGACCAGGCCCTCATTCAAATCCCGACCCAATTCCACCACATCACCAGTCAACAAACGACTTTCACCCACACATAGAATCGGTATCAAATTATACTTCAAACACAATTTAATCTTTTTATTGATCAAAACATTGGTCTCCGCAAAATATTTCCGTCTTTCACTGTGACCAATAATTGCATATTGTGCCCAATCTTTAACCATTAAAACTGAAATATCACCCGTAATCGCCCCTGTCTCCTCCCAAGATAAATTTTGTACTCCCAGTTTCAACTGATTATCCTTATTGTCGGCTAAAATTAAATGCAGTTGTTCCAAAAAAACATGCGGCGGACAAATCACCACTTCCGCCAGCGAATCATCAATATGGCCCTCAGAAATATCCATTATCAAATCCTCAGCCGTTCCCACGTCAGTATTCATTTTCCAATTACCTACAATTAGTTTCTTTTCTGCCATAAAAATTATTTATTCTTTTCTACCCAAGTTTTAAAATCACTTTCAGACATCGCCCCATTTTTCACCGACTTGACCTCACTGTCTTTAATAATCACAAAAGTCGGAATACTCATGACCTGATAAGTCTGAGCAATATCGGAAAATTTATCCACATCAACCGATAAAAATTTAACTCCATCGATTTCTTCCGAAACTCGATCAACCACCGGCTTCATCGCCTGACACGGTCCACACCACTGCGCGTAAAAATCAACTAAAGTAGTCCCGGTTTTGATGGTGCTATCAAAATCTTCTTTATTGTCCAACTCAATTATTTTTACCATTATTATTTCCTCCAAATTATTTAATTTTATTTATTATTTATTCGTACGGGCGGGTTTAAAACCCGCCCCTACATTATTTTTTAATTTCGGCTGCGGCATTCGCCTTGATTGGCTTGGATTCCTTATTACCTAAACGTAAATCATATAAATACCACATCATTGCCCCCACGGCGGTGGCCACAAAAACCATATTAAAAATCCAGCCAATAAATGGAATAATCGCTATTATTTCATAAACCAATAGCCCAAGCGCTAAAGCCGAAAGCATGACTATCCAGCTAGTTTTTTGCCGCCCGATCAAAACCGAACCAATGGAGAAACCAGCCAGCACTTTGGCTAGATACATCACCACCCCAAACAGAGCCAAAGAAATAATTGCCAGCGGAATACCGATTAGAGTAAATAACAAAAATACACTCACGGTAAACCAGACAATAATTACCACTATCCCCAGTAACAAACTCCATCCCATCCGTTTAATAAAATAATTATTGGTTTGATCACTAAACTTGGGCGCGATTAAAACTAAAACTAACCCCACCACCAACAACATAATTAACCCGACAATAAAACTACTGACTCGACTAAACAAACTCATTGCTCCCCAACTATCAACAATAACTTGATCGTCTGACGGTTGATATTTGGCAAAGTGAATCGCTCCCCCGACCTGCCCGGTCACAGTGTTATCCAATTCTTCAGTTGAAGTATAGTCAAAATTACCGGCAATCTTGGCTTGTTCACCCAAACTCACCTCTTCCGCGTCAATCTTGACATTGCCATCAAACTGACCATCCAACACTACCCGCGCTCCAGTCACATAGACATCGCCCAAAACATGACCATTTAACACCACATTGGCTCCGGCCACATATAGATCACCATCAATTACCGTATTTTTATCGATAGTAACCTGGGCTCCGGCCAACATGGCATTGCCACCTATCTGCATGGCAACTGTGACATCGGCTCCCGCCGCCCGTAGATTATCAGCCGCTTGACCAGCTAAAGTCACCTGACTACCAGCGACATTTAAATCATCTGAAAAATTACCCGATATATCAATCATACTACCAGCCAGATATGTATCACCCGCTACCTCAAGCTCACCATCCAACAATGCTCCCGCCGCCATCAGATCGTCGGGAAAATTTTCATTCGCCAGATTTAACTCTTCACCGCCACGAAAATCCACTTTGGCATAGGCGGAAACCGGCAAAAACAGATTAAATAATAACACCGTCGAAAATAGCCAACTTAATAATTTTTTCATAATAAATCGTTATCTAAATATTGATAAATTCCCTCTCCCTCATATTATCAGATATGAATAAACAAAAAAAGTTAATCCATATGTCAGGCTCATTTAACGATGTCGGGCAATTTCAATCACCACCTCCATATCATCCGCCTCATCAATCCGATTTGGTTTCTCATGTCCACATTTTGCGCACCGATGTCGCACAATATATTGGCCTCGTTTAATTTCTACTCCCACCGGGCACATTAACCCTCCACACTCCGCCGCTCGATCGCCCGGGTTAATATCAACATGTTTGCTATACAAACAATATGGGCAATGGTTGGTGTAACCATTGCCGATCACCTCTTTCCCGCAATTATCGCAAGTAAAATCTTCTTGGCAACGTTGAAATTTCTTATTTGGCATTAATATCGATTACTAATATTCTGATACTGCTTGATGGCCACTACATCACTAGTCACCGTTCGCAAAAAATATTGCGTCGCCTCATTGGAATGGCCCAGATCACGCATATTCATCTCCATTACCAGCATCCGCTCTTCCAATTTTGTCAATCTCTCGTCCAATAACGATACTTCATCGCTCATTATCTTTGACAAATCATCAATCGTTGTTTTAGTCATGATCCACCTCCATGGATATTAATTATATCTATGTCCTATTTTACTATTTTCGAAATAATGTGGAAATAAAAACGCCCGGAATTTAATTCCCGTCTAATTTATCCGGCCATCAAAAGTCATTTCCAACTTATCCACCCGTTCCTCCAGACTCCGAAAAGTTTTGTACGATACAGTAATCTCCACTTTCTTGGTCAACCGCAACATCTCACTCCCCAAATTTTCCAGTAAAAAATACAAAGACTCTTGACCCTTTTTAATATTTTCCAAAAAGCTGCTTTTTTACCTCTGCCTTATCAGACTCAGTTAAGATCCGAATACCCATTTTTTGCAAATCATCTTTTTTCCTGATTGATAAATCTAGCGACTGATCAAAAACCGCCAAGATACTTTCCGGATCATCGTCAGCCGCAATCCGATTGATCGAAACCCGTCCGCAACCCACGCACTCGTGCACCAGCATCAACTCTCCCGTCCGTACTTTCCCATATTTATCCTGTCCTTCCTGTTTAAATGTTAAACCAATTGGCTTCATCAATGCGCCACACTTGGCCTGCCGGTCACCGGATATGTTCAAATCGACATGTTTGGAAAATAAACATACCGGGCAATGATTACGATGTTTGGTGC
This sequence comes from Patescibacteria group bacterium, assembly GCA_041648895.1. Taxonomy (GTDB): domain Bacteria; phylum Patescibacteriota; class JAHJAL01; order JAHJAL01; family JAHJAL01; genus JBAZOB01. The sequence continues at coordinate 53,809 of JBAZOB010000003.1, read as the reverse complement.
TAATTTCCCCAGGGCCGGAAACAGCAGCGCCGCAGTTTTCGCAGGAGAAGGATTGGTTCTTGGATTCTATGTTCATAATCTAATTATTATTAGTAATACTTAACAGCTCTGGTTTCATAAAAACTAATTAAAAAATTATCATTAAGAAAAAGATATCATTAACATACTACTATAACTATTATTATGCAAAAAAATTAACCATAATATGACAAAAGACCGCGAGTTTTACCTCACGGTCTTTTTTAGGCGCACTACTCACCTAGCACTTCGTCCAGGACGCAACTGACCCCTGCCATTCTGAACTTTCACTAAGCACTGCAGTGACAAAATTTTGAATGTCAGACATATTTTCACCTCCTTCGCCCGGCAGATCAAGTGTTTAACACTTAATCCATTGAGCAGCTGATCCACTCCACTCGGAGTCGGTATTTAATATTGTCCAAACAAATTCTTGCACTGCTTTCACCTCCTTTGTTTTTTAGATTCCATGACCTAATATTTTTTCAAAATCTGTTTTTATTTTCTGATATAATCTCTTCCTCTGGTTGCAATAAATATATTGCCCGGAGTAAGAAATATTGCCCTCAAAATCAACTCTTGTGGCCGGACAACCATTTCCACAAAAGTCATAGAATTCACATTCTGAACATTGAATATTAGGAACTGATACCAGTCTCCCAAACTCAACGAACTCACTCGAAGTCATGATCTGGCAAAAATTTTGACAAAGAATATTTCCATACGAAAATTTACTCCGTAAATATTCACATGGATAAATATTCCCTTCCGGATCAACTGACATCCATTTTGAACAACCACCTGTTGTGGCACAAAGGTTTAGTCGATCCTTTTTTAGCCAAACAATAACTTCGTCCAATTCCCTGACTCTTATGCCAGTACTAGCCAAACCCATCCATAAGTCAAATACCTCAGACAAATAATTGAACCATTCGTCCGAAGAGATACTAAAGGCATCCCTATTAGAATCATAGACCGGGCTATATTTTATTGAAGTAAAACCTTGGTTTACCAAAAAAGTAAAAACCTCTTTAGAAAACTCCAGATTTTCCTTCGTGACAGTCGCTATCACACTTGTGTTCAAGCCTACACTACGCAAAACATCCACCCCAGCCATTACTCGACCAAATGATCCGTTTTCGCCAAACTTGCGATTCCTATCATGCACTTCAGCAGAACCATCTAAGCTAACGCTTACTATAAAATTATTTTCTGCAAGAAAGGTGGCCATATCAAGATTAATCAAAGTACCATTCGTCTGAACAAGATTAACTACACCTCTTCCATTAAAATATTTTTTCTGCAAATCCATTGCTTTTTCCATATTCTCCAGACCAAAAAGCAGTGGTTCTCCCCCATGCCAACTGAAAGTCGGGTTTTCAATATCCAATTCAGAATATTTACTCACCACTTTTTCAAGCAATTTTAGAGTCATTCTGTTTATCTTCTTTTTCTTAAAAGGCTCAACATAACAATATGAACAATTCATATTGCATGAAGAACCCACCGGCTTTATCTGCAACAAACACTCCCTGTGCATAACATATCACTTCCTTTCCAAAACTACCTGAGAATCATAGTAATCAACTATTTTCTCAGGCAAAATCAACATCCGATCAATTTCGAGTCTCTCAAGAAACTTAATCTCGTGGGAAACAATTATCATCGTCTTACCACTTTCATTCAGAGCATCAGCCAAAACATCTCTGGTCTGAAAATCCAAATGATTAGTTGGTTCATCAAGAACTAAAAAATTCGATGGAGACACAATCATTTTGGCTAGTGCTAGTCTACTTCGCTCACCAGGAGAAAGAGTCTCAACTTCTTGAAAAACCTTTTCCTGATTAAACAAGAATCTAGCCAAATAGTTTCTTACTGTTCCATGGCTCCAGTCCGTAACATTTAATATCTCATCAATCACCTTATTCTCAAGACATAAATCCTCATGTTCTTGAGAATAATACGCTAATTCAACTTTAGGATTATAACGAAGACTACCCAAGTAACCCCCAATCCTCCCCGCTAATATCCTCATCAAGGTAGTCTTGCCTACTCCATTTTTCCCAACAATCAAAAACTTTTCTTCCGGTAAAACTTCAAAACTCAGACCAGAAATTATCGGCTCGGAACCTGGATATGAAAATTCCAACTTCTCAATATCCAACGGCAACTTACCACAATCCGTGAAATTATCTAGAGATAATCTTACTCTTTTCATTTCATCTTTTATCTCTATTTTCTTTCACTCAAGCGATCAAGTTGCTTCATCCTACTCTTTACCTGTCTTTTTCTTCTTCCCGATATATTCTGCATTTTATTTACATAATCTAAAATACGTTTTTCTTCTCTCTCACGGTTTTTCTCTACCCTCTGCAAAGTGTCATCTCTTTCCTTTTTCTGCTCTACAAATTTCGAATAATTCCCATGATAAATCTCTAAATTCTCATGAGAAACGTAATATATTCGATTTACAACCTCATCCAAAAAAGTCTGATCATGAGAAATAATGACCAATGCCTTTTTGTACTTCTTCAGAAAATCAACCACCCACCTCAACATATCTTTATCTAAGTGGTTGGTAGGTTCGTCCATCAACATCACATCTGGCTCAGAAAAAATCAGTCTCGCCAAAGCTATTTTTGATTTTTCTCCACCAGACAAACTCCACATCTTTCTTTGCAAATCAAAATCTTCCGCACCAAGACCTTTTATAACTTTTTTCAGTCTACCTTCAAGTTCATATCCGCCCAGCATCTGAAACCTGTCTTGTAAAACTATGTATTTATCCATCTTCTTCTCAACATCGACTCCATCCTCCATAGCCTCACAAATCTGATTCAATTCATCTTCCAATTCCTTTAAGTTATGAACAGACATAAAATAATCATATATCGTACTATCCATAACAGAATAATCATCGTATATAACCTGGGGCAAAAACCCCAGTCGAGTGTTTTTTGCTATTTCAATCCTGCCCGAGCTGGGCTTGATATCACCCATTATCGCCCTGAATAAGGTGGATTTACCAGCTCCGTTAGGCCCAACAATACCAATCTTGTCTCCGTCCATAATTGTGAAAGACGCACCATCTATCACTTCCTTTGAATACTTTATTACTACATCGATCGCACTGATCATGTATATCCCCCTCCTTACATTCAAATCATTTAATTATTAAAGAACAATTAAAATATATTTAAATATCTTAATAGATCTGTTAATTACAACTAAAAAAAAATTACATTAATTCCAATTTATCCTCAACAATATCAATCATCACCTTACCCCCGTAGGGCACTACCCGAAAATCATTCACCTCATGTCCAAACCAATCCACCTTTACAATCGGAAAATCGAACCCTCTTGCCGCATCCAAAATAATTTCAGCCAAATTATTGTTATCAATATCGTCACCCACTACATTGCCAACCATCATCCCCTTTATTCTGCTAAATACCCCGTGCAATCTCATCTGATACAATTGATACTCAACTGCCGATAATCCATCATCAACATCTTCCCAAAATAATACTCTTCCAGAAAAATCATCAACATAATCCGTAGCCAACATATTATTCACCACAAACAAATTACCTCCATACAACTCACCAATCACCTTTCCAGATCTTACCACTTGAAAATCATCAGGCCAGAGCAACCCACCAGTATCAATAAAAGTAGTTAAAACTCCAAAAGATTCATTGGTTAAACTAGAAATATCTTTAATATGAGGGCCATAATACAATTTTAGATCTGTCTTTTTTTGAAACGCCAACAGCAAATGAGTAACATCACTATAGCCAATCAAAATCTTATTTAATTTTGAATAAACACTCCAATCAATTCGATCAAGTAAATGATTGGCACTATCTCCGCCCAAAGTACACATCACAACGTCAATATCGTCATTTAGTAAAATCTGATCCAAACCAGCTATTCTCTGTTCAATACTACCCGCAGAATTATTATCAACTTCATAGACATTTGGTGCCATTACAATATTAAATCCCTCTCTCCTTAATCTATCAACACCAAAATTAAATATATCTTTATACTCTCCAAGATGTCTTGAAGGAGCAATTATTCCGATCGTCTTCATTAAAATTTGAATTAAAAAAATACGTCCACAACCAATTTAACATAACTGTCAAACTAACACTATAGTACTTATACACAGCCATTTCTAATTTGTATTTTACACAAACAGTTATTAATTTCAGCTTAAGCAAAAATTAACAAAACATTAAAATAACCAATAATTTCTCATTAAATTTTAATTAAATCTCCCGCTTAAAATATATTTGGCAGGATAGTTTTAGTTATGGGTGTTTTGGGAAAGTGAGGGTGAAGAAATGATTGTATTTGCGAGTGGATTTGGTATTGTATCTCTTGTAAATCAAAACCAAAAATAAAAGATTTGCCCTTTGGGAGAAGGGATATCTTACGACCTAAGGAGGTGTTTGTTCTGCGAACACGTTTTCTTGTCTCCTCCATTTTTCTTGCACTAATCCTTCTGGGATTACTTACTGGGTTTGGTTGTGGTGGCCCAGAAAATCTGTTTAAACCCGCTCCGGCGGGATCAGATTTGCCACCCGACCTTGGAAACTACATTTCCTTCGTAAGCCCCGAGAATTCGGTTTCTTACGACCTTTGGCCCTCGCCAAAAAACCCCTTGTTCACATCCAGTGCAACAAAACCCTACAGACATGGAACGTTGGTACCCAAAGATCTAACGGTCATCGACCACATAGAGCCTAAGGGTTGTGAATGGTACTTCGTAGTCCATTTCAACGATGGTACCGACCACAAACAGACTGTAAACTTTTACGAATAGTCTGTTAACTAACTGACCATAAATCCCCTCTCCCATAATTTAGGCCGTCACAAAAAAAGTGGCGGTCTATTTCTTTTTAAAAACTGCACAAACAAACAATGATAAAGGCTTGTCACGTATGCGATAGTTTGATACGCTGCAACGCGTGTTTAGTGAAACATATTTCTCATTCATTATCAAACAATATTATTTATATTTGTCAACGATTCAAGGTTGACTAAATAAGATATATAATAGAGATGGGAAAGTATGCGCTCTTTAACAACACTCAAAAAGGAAATCAAACTAAGCTAGGCAACAGTAACTACTGTGCCCTACTCCTTGCTTAGTTTAGATTGGTTTCCTTGTTGAAAATAAAGGAAATCAAAAAGTTTAAATAATATTTTATAAAAATTTATAATAAATTTTAAAAAAAATAAAAGTGAGGTGATTTTATTGAGGAAAATCGGAAAAGCAATATTAATGACAATTTTCTTTTTTTTCATTTTGTTTTGCGGCGGCGGAAATAAACCATACATTAGCACATCAGTATGCCGCGAGATTACATTTGAAAAAAACGAAAGAAGAACGGTAGAAACCAGAAAAGACGATCTGCAAGAAATAGCAGATCAAAATTTATTTGAAAGGATTGATCAATTTGTTCAGAACGAAATTTTTTAAATTTACCTCAACCATCCTTATTTTGTCATTGTTGATAGGCTGTGGTGGAGGCGGACTTCCAGGGGTGCCCTCGGACCCCACATCGGTCCCCACAAACATCACTTTTCCTACCCCCAGTGGCCCTGACAAGACAATATACAGAGTCTTGTCAGACGAGGCCAACGGCCGAGTCGAGGGAAATCCAATAACTACTGGGAGTCAAATTGACGGAAGTCAAGCTATTCCATTTGGGTTCAATTTGGACTCGAATGGAGATGGCTTTTCTGAAGTCAACAAGGGTGAGTACCTCATTGGTATCTACCAACAAGGTGGTACAAACCCAATAGTTGAGCGACAAGTGTCGCTCAGTGGAGAGTCGTACACAGACGACTACTCCACAGGAACCGCAACGGCGACCCCTACCCTACCCCCGACGCCCGGGCCAGGTACGCCAACGTGGACACCAAGTCCAACGTTGGTCCCCACGTCGACCCCAATTCCTGGGGCGACGTTTACGCCTACCCCGACCGCCACCGCTACGGCGACCGCGGTGCCGACACCGGTGGTGACATTAGTTGCCCCCTCGGGTGGACCCGAGGGAACGGAAGTAACCATTGTAGGCAGTAATCTGGGCAGCTGTTCAGTGAAAATAAACGGGACAGACCAGTCATTGGGTGTCATAACCCAAAACGACGGTTTGATCTCATTCAATATTGTCAGTGAAACCTACGTATTCGGACAAGGTTTTACGACAATAAAGATAGAAAATACCAGCGGATCCGTCGAGAAGGATTTCGTCGTCTATAAATATAGGGACGACATCTCAAAAGACACCGCTGGCTGGGGTATTTGGGACCTGGTATTCGATCAAACTGGAAACAAGGTATACGCTTACGATTTAAGCTGGAACATCATCAGAGACGTATCTTTTCCAGCATTGACCGAAAATAACACAAGCAGTACCTCGCTTGGATTGGGATATATCGGCCTCCATCCAGGAAATAACAGGCTGTACTTACCGACAGGTACAACAGCATGTTATTTTCCAATAGATTTCTCAAGTGGTCCAACATCTTTTCCCGGCGCTCCTTTCTCTGGGCAAGGAAATGGGGTAACATATAACCCACTCCTTCCCAGTAAAATATTTTTTGTGGATGATAACGGTGGATCATCATCTACTGTTATGCAATTTGACCTTGATGGTTCGAATCCTTCCACAAAAATAAATTTATCAGCAAGGCCGCAAGATCTTATTTCTGATGAAGACGGTAACTTCTATGTTGCCAGTTCTGAAAGCGATAAGATCACAAAATACAATTCCAGCGGAACATATATTGCAGAATGGAGCCAAAATAACAGTAATTTTTTGTGCTCTACCAAAAAAAACGGAAAAACTGCAATATTCTCTGACGGCGACACCGGCACCGGTAATGCAATGGAAAGTCTATTCCTGGTAGAAGGAACGACGTCCACACGTATGTGTGACATAATCCTACCTACAGGATGGGCTCCAGGAGGTGGAGATTTCAGCAACAACTACCTCGTATATTTCGCCGATCCACCTCGACGCTGGGAAGTATTTTCGTTCTAAAATAAAAATCAAAACATAAGCAAAATCAAAAAATCTATATCGTTTACGTTTTGATTCTTTATTTAGAACGTAAGCGAAAGACCGACGCATAAAAGCTTCGGTCTTTCGTGATTTATTGGGGTATTTTTTACTAATTACTTTCTCAGTGTTTGTTCTGAAAACACACCGTGATCAAATATATCCATTATCGTGCCACTCTCTCTATCAATTTCATATACAACCTTCCTCTCAACATCATTGTAGTGTCCAACTGATTCAATAGTTATGAAATCAAGCGGCACATGAATAGGATTATTAGCACCATCAAAAGCCCAAAGCGCTACCACCGCACTACCACTTTCATTATTTGTTAAACACTTTACTCGCAAACTATATACATAATCATAATTGCCAGTTCCAAGTGAAGATACATTTTCAATATTATATAATGCGCCCTGCTGATTATTTCTCCAGTTTTTGTCAGTAAAATATTCTTTACCACGAGGAGACACAAGATCTGTATCACCTGTATCCACATCTTTTGCTACCGGATGCACCATTAATTGCACAAACTCATCACTACCAGTCACAATACCATCAGGAGCCCATCTTAAACTAAAACCCTTTACTTCATCCTTCTCCGGGAACCTAATCTCCAGCGTCTCATCTTTATTTATCCTCACCTCTTTATCCACCGCCGGATTAAACCCATTATAATTCCCCAAAAACGGATTCTTCGGATCCCGATAATAAATCCGGAGTTCATACCACGCCTGATTCTTGGGCACCACCCCCGCCTCCACCTCAGTTTCACTCAAATTCCTCACCAGATCCTGCCCCATAAAAGCCGAAGTCTGATCATCCAGCGTCACATAGTGTGCCGGAGTGGCCGCCGCGCAGCGATCGACATCCGTACCGCCGGAATCATAGCAGTCGTTGGCCGCCTGCTGATCCCAAAACTCCACATCATGATCAAACCGCCATTCCAGCAGCGCCGCTTCCACGCCCGCTTCCGCCGCGTAGAAAGCCTTCAGCGAGTCTTCAAATTGGTTGGTCTGGCTAATGTTGGACCGCGACAGACGAGCAGCACCAAGACCGGTGCCGGCGAGGCCGGCGATTATAATCAGGGCCATGATGATGGCCGAGCCGGAGTCGTCGGAGAGGATAGATTTAATTTTCTGATAAATAGATTTCATTTATGTAAGGCTTTATTTGCATTCTTGATGATGAGATCCCCGATAGCCGGAGCACTTCGCTACGCTTCGTTTCCGGTCGGGGATGACATTAAAAGTAAATATCCATTCTTCTAAAATACTCGCTTCCGCCTCCAGGATGACAGGTAAATTATGTTGTCCGATGCTATCTTACTTGATCCTTGATCCTTGACACTTGATCCTTTTATTCATAACTCCGCATCCGCGAAGTCACCCGTGTACTAAGTTCCACCGATTTAGCTAACTTATTGAAGTCTTGCCGTTTCACCTTCATCCGCAGTTCCACACTGGCGTATTCATTGGCCGGCTGGATCACCGCGAACTCAAAGTCTTCCACATTGATCACGCCGCTGGAAAGCTGCTGCACGCCGCTCAAAAGATCACATTGTTTATTGATCACCCCCTTGGCATTATCCGTACCTTCATCCATCAATTCAAAATACATTGAACAATCCATCAGGTCTCCGTCCACCGACAAACTCTTGTATTCCAAAGTCTTGCCCCCGTCCGCCGTCTCAAAATCCCATCCGCCCCTAATCTCGCGCGAAACTTGCTCAATCGCGTAGCGCGCGTCCTGCTGCGCAAACCGCTCATTTTCCACCCGCAAAGTAGCGTTGGACACCATGGAAAAAACACCCATGAACATGATGGAAGACAACATGAAAATCATCGCCGCGATGAGAATCTCGACAAGAGTGAAACCGGATTGATTTTTATATGTTTTTTTCATAATTATTTTCTGGATCCCCAATCAGAAACGCTATCGCTTTCTGTTGAGGATGACAACTGCCTGCCTGTCATCCCCGCCTTGAGCGGGGATCTCATCCTCAAGCTCCACTAAACACGTTATGGATGAGATCCCCGATGGCCGAAGCGCTCGCTGACTCGCTTTCGGTCGGGGATGACATTTTGGCAATACGCTCCACTTATTTAAAAGTTCTCTTTTATTGATAACTAATCGAACTCCAGTCCGAGAGCATGGTCACCAGTGATAGATCCTGCGGCTCGCCTTTATCAAACCACTCCACCACCACCTCCACCCGTTTGGCTAAAGTGCCGGAAATATATGAACCACGATCGTCATTTGCAATATCATGCAGACCGGAAATATTGTCGTCAGTTAATTCATCAATATTTTTGGTAACAGTGTACTCCGTATTATCAATATCGCACACAATTTCGCTGGTACTTTGCACCTCGCATTCACTACCGGTCGTCGCGTAGTAGTTATTTAAATCATCCAAAATATCACTGTCTTCCCAGCGTGTCTCGGCTTTAAGGTCATCCCAATTACTATCCCGCTTGCGCCGAATTTCCTCTATGACCTGTTGGGCCAGGTTGTAAGCCACTACCCGCTTTTCATTCAGACGTTCGGCGGTCGTCACCGTGTGTGAAAGACTAAGAGCCGCCGTGGAAGTAATCAAAAGCATGGTGATGCCAATGATGACTTCGATGAGACCGAAACCGGATTGATTGTTATGTAATTTTTTCATTATTAATTACTATTCTTATTATCTCTACCAACTCTTCTGTCATCCCCGCCTCTTTCCCCCTGTCATCCCCGCCTTGAGCGGGGATCTCATCCTTTAAGTTTATCTCAAAGCATTACGGATGAGATCCCGACATCGGGAGCGCTATCGCTTCCCGTGCGGGATGACATTTTAAGTACAATACTGCGGCAAATACCGACAAATATAATCATTCCCACTACAATAACCCAACACACAATAACCCGTCGCGCACTCACTACCCACCTCACAACTGGACCCATTATTTTTTAAATCAGGATTTGCCGGTCGAGTACAATCACATCGATAATTAAGACAAGTACCGCCCAGACACTGTGTATTGCTCGTACAAAAACTCACTTTGCTGCATTTCGAATCAATCGGCGGCGCTTCGCAATCCTGGGGAGCGTTCCAATAATTTTCTCCACTATTGGTATCACAATATCCATCATCTGGCCGCACTGGACAATCACTCGGACAGGAATCACTATTTTCATTAGCATCACAACCGCCATCTGGACATTTAGCTGTTTTAGCCACGCAAACACATTGGTCACAATTCTGATTCGTTAAACATTGCAAGCCTGGTTCGCCACATTGTTCGCCAGTCTCTATTGTACCATTTCCACAAACCGGCAACGGAGCGCAATATTTTACCTGCGAAGCCGAAATCACACACTCAAATCCGGTCTGACAATCCGCGTCAGTATTGCATCCGCCATAGCTCGCCCCTTCATCGGTTACCAGCGGTGTCTCTTCTCCACCATTATTTAAAGGGGGCGGCACCGTCACTGTCTGCTCGGCCGGCAATTCCCTCGGCTCACCCACGGTAGAATTTAATAAATCAAACGAATCATTGTAGATCCCAATATTGTAATAATAATCGTCCACATCTTGCATGGCGGTATGTTTGACCTCAATCTGACCGTAGGCCGGAACACTCAGGGCATCATCGGCAAAAATTTTACCCGTTTGCACCTGGAAATACAATTTATCCACACCGTCCACAAAATCGATTAAAATTTTGTCATCAAGGCATGTCGTGTGGGCGGGTTCTGTAGGGGCGGGTTTTAAACCCGCCCACACCGAAATATAATTTTCGGTCAAACAACCAACGTCGGCGCCATTGTCCAAAATTTCCCAAACATAATAATCAACATTATTTTCATCCGGCGCAAACGCCAGTGTCTGCGCCTGGCGCAAACTATTGTTCACATCCAGTGAACCCTGTCGCAACACCTGCTGGTTACGATAGGCCGGCAGATAGGTGATCGCCGCACCCAATAGCATGACCATAATGGCAATGGCAATCAGGAGCTCGACGAGAGTGAAACCGGATTGATTTTTAAATATTTTATTCATTATTAAATTTTTTTTCTATTCCTTTACCACTCTTCCCTAGTCCCCACTGCTTTCTCCCTGTCATCCCCGCCTTGAGCGGGGATCTACTCATCAAGTACTTTTTAAACGCCTTACTGATGAGATCCCCGATAGCCGGAGCACTTCGCTACGCTTCGTTTCCGGTCGGGGATGACATATAGGTTACATATACCATTCCACTAACCAATTTAACTGCCTTGACAAAAAGAAAACCAGATAGTAGGCCAAAATCATAAACGGACCGAAAGCTATTTTTTGCCGCCAGGTAGTCTTACCCATCAATATTAGCGGCAAAACATAGAGAGCACCAACAATAAAGGACAACATGATCAAATAATATGTACCCGGGACGCCGATCAATAGGCCCAGCACCAAAGCCAGCTTGATATCCCCTATCCCAATCCCCTGCCCCAGCGTCACCAGCCACAACGCCAGGAAGAAACTAAAACCAACCAACGAACCAATGATCGCTTCAAACCACTCCACTGTGCTTATCTGTCCAAAGATCATTAACAGTAAAATCGCCACCATCGCCCAGACCATCAGCATATTGGGCAAAATTCCATCCAAAGCATCGATCGCCAGCAGAGCCGAGAGGAAAAAAGCAATTATTAAAGCAATAACAAATAGTAAACCCGAACCATAGTGCCAATACAATAAGAGCGCTAAGAGCGCGTAAAACAGTTCAATCATTGGATACTGCCAACTGATCGGCCGTCCACAGTAGCGACACTGTCCACCCAGAGTGATAAAACTGATCAGCGGAATCAAATCATATGTACTTAACATATGCTTACAATGCGGACACACCGAACGCTCCGTTAATATTGATTTTAGATTATTCTCCCGCCACCGCCAGATAAAACTATTCAAAAAGCTGCCGAGAAATAAACCGAAGATAAAAATGGGAATGTTCATTTTGTGTTTGTTTTTTTAGAATTTTAAATTTTAAATTTTAAATTTAAAAATAATTTTAAATGATCAAATTTTAAAAGCTAAAACGACTTTGTCTTCGTGTCTGTTTTAAAATTTAGACATTTAGAAATTTAAAATTCTAAAAAACCAAGGGGGCGCCGAACCTGCGGCCGCGCTCTCCCCTTGGTCTTTTTAAATAACAATTATTATAACGTTCCACCTTGTATTTCTTCTGTACCGCTAGCATTTCGACCAGCCGTATCACTGACATATTCGATAGTCAGCGTAAAAGATTCCGTGCTGTTCTGTGTGTAAGAAATACCACAAGTAGGAGTTGGACTATTGATTTCACCACAACCAGAAGGAAGAGTTGGCAGTTGATCCAAAACTGTAGTTTCTAATAAACCAATATCATCTGGATATTCTCCTTGTATGGTGTAATAAGTCTCCAACGCGGTACTCAGGTTGGCGCCGGTAGCTTGCAAGCTGGCATCTTTGGCCCGTTGCTGAGCACCACGCACAATGCCCAAAGCCACGACGGCCAAAATACCAATAATTGCAATCACCACCATCAGCTCAACCAAGGTGAAACCTTTAGAGCGCTCTAAAAGTTCTTTTCTCATCTTTTTTCTCCTTTGAAAGAAAAATTTATTTTTAATATTTACTTTTATATTATAACTCACGTTCGACCAACGTAAAATATAAAATATAAGGATCAAGAATCAAGGATCAAGTTTCAAGGATCAAGTCACTTGGTACTTGAAACTTGATCCTTGATACTTATTATAAGACTTGCGATACCTGAAATACCGGCAGCAGCACCGCGAACACCAGACCCGCCACACCCAGACCAACAACTACCAACATGATTGGCTCAAACAAAGAAAAGATGCCTTTGACCAACATATCCGTTTCTTCTTCAAAATAGGTGGACAGGTTACTCATGGCTTTGCCCAATTGTCCCGACTGTTCCCCGACCGCCACCATCTGACCAACCACCGTGGGAAAAAGCTGATCGCGTTTCAATGGTGTGGAAAAAGGAATACCTTTTTCCACATAGGGCGAACAATCGCGAATAGATTTTTTGAAAACAGAATTATCCATCACTCCGGCCGTAATTTCAATCGCGTCCAAGATGGGAATACCACCTTCCACCAACATGCCAAAAGTGCGAGAAAAACGCATCATGGAAGACATGAGAATCAAATGACCCACCACCGGAATCTTGAGAATATATTTGTCGCGCCAGGCCCGGCCATAGTCACTGGTAAAGAAACTGTATAATCCAAAAATCAATATGACTGAACCAATAATGACAAGATACCAATAATTGATAAAGAAATCAGAGAGAGCAATCAAGATTCTGGTCGCCAAAGGCAGTTGCGCCCCCACGTCATCAAACAGGGCCTTCAGCTGCGGGATCACATAGACCATCACCACCACCATGGCCGCGATCATCATCACCACCACAAAAATTGGGTACATCAGTACACTATTGATCTTAGATTGGAGTGATTTCTGCTTCTCAATTTCCTCGGCCACTTCCCGCAACACTTTATTCAACTGACCAGTTTCCTCACCCGAACGAACCATGTTGACAATAAACCGCGAAAAAACCTCCGGATGTTTGGCCGCCGACATGGACAGTGACAAACCTGATTCCAAATCCATGGCAATCAAGGCTAGAGTCTCTTTCAATTTAGTATTTTTGGTCTGATTGACCGAGGTCTTCATGGCCTGAATCAGCGGGAAACCCGCTTCCACCATGATCGCCAGCTGTCGGGCAAAAATCGCCATCTCGCCCACGCTCACCCGGTCTAAAACCGACAACAGTGAATCCATCACATTGCGCTGTTTTTCCAGCCGCAGTGGGGTGTATTTTTGTTGCTTGAGTAGCTCCAACGCCTGCTTCATGTCCTCCGCTTCCAGACTACCGGCGATCTTCTCTCCACTCACGTTTTTGGCCTCAAAAAGATATGTTTTCATTTTTTATATTTATTATTTGTTTTCAAGGATCAATTACTAAGTATCAAGTTTCAAGGATCAAGGATCAAGTACTTGATACTTGAAACTTGATACTTGATCCTTTTATACAATTAAAGTCTTCAAATTATCCGGATCAATCGCCCAAGACAGGGCTTCGTCCAAATCCACCACGCCCCGTCGGACATAATCGGCCAATGATTTATCCAGAGTAATCATACCATCAGCCGCGCTGGTTTGAATCACGCCTTGCAGTTGATGCGCCTTGCCTTCTCGGATCAGTGAACGCACCGCCATACTACCGGTCATAATTTCACAAGCCCCAATTCGGCCTCCACCTTTCTTTTTCAATAATCGTTGGGAAACTACCCCCTCGATCACATTAGCCAGAATAGTTCGCACTTGTTGTTGTTGATGAGAAGGAAAAACGTTGATAATTCGATCAGCCGTCTGGGCCGCGTCATTGGTATGCAAAGTGCCAAACACCAGGTGACCCGTTTCCGCCACGGTAAGCGCCGCTGAAATTGTTTCCAAATCACGCATTTCACCAATCAGTACCACATCCGGATCCTGACGAAGCGCTGCCCGCAGCGCCGCCGCGAAATCCTTACTATCATGTGGCACCTCCCGTTGCTCGATCAAGCTCTTATTGCTGTTGAAAATATGCTCAATCGGATCCTCAATCGTCACAATATGATCACGACGATTTTGATTGATCGTATTGATCAAAGAAGCCAAGGTGGTTGATTTACCACTACCGGTCGGCCCCGTCACCAGCACCAACCCGTGAGATATCTTGGTGAATCTTTCAATAATCGGCGGCATGCCCAATTCTTCAAACGTCTTTTCCATTGACTTGATTAACCGCAGCGCCGCGGAAATTGTCCCTTTTTGGTAAAAAACATTGGCCCGGAAACGAAAACCGTCTTTATAGGGAAAAGAAAAATCAATTTCCCGAATCTGAATCAATCTTTCTCTTTGTCGTTCATCCATCAGGGAGTAACACAACTGCGCCGTTTGTGATGAAGACAACTTCCCATATTCTTCCAAATATTTCAGATCGCCATCCACCCGAATCACCGGACAATTCTCCGCCACGATATGCAAATCGGAAGCGTCCTGTTTAATTGTAATATCAAGTAATTTTTCAATTAGTTGATTGTCGTCACTAAAAGATTGTTGTTGATTAAGCATAGTTGTATATTATTTGTTTATATATTTATTTTTTTCCTGTCATCCCCGCCTTGAGCGGGGATCTCATTATCAAGTCATTTATAAACGCCTTAATGATGAGATCCCGACATCAGAAGCGCTTCGCTTTCTGTGCGGGATGACACACGCCATTACTTTGTTGTTACCCGATACACTTCATCCAGGGTCGTCATTCCTTGCAGCGCTTTGACAAACCCGTCCTCTCGCATCGTAATCATCCCTTCTTTAACCGCTTGGGCAAAAATATCGATACCGGATGATTTGGCAATGGCTAAATCCTGGATCGTCTCCGACATTTCCATCACCTCAAAAATCGCCACCCGCCCCTTGTAACCAGTGTCCTGGCAATAATCACACCCCAAGCCTTTGTAGAACTTCATGTTAGTCATATCTATACCTAACAGTTGAAAATGCTCGGGAGGAACATGCTTAAGCTCTTCCTTGATTTGTTTAACTTTTTCCTCGGAAATCTTCACCTCCTGTTTACAATGGTCACAAATCCGCCTGGTCAAACGTTGAGCCATCACCAATACCAAGGAAGAAGTGATTAAAAATGGTTCGATGCCCATATCGATCAATCTTGGTACTGCTGATGGCGCGTCGTTGGTATGTAAAGTCGACAAAACCAGGTGACCGGTCAAAGAGGCGTGTACCGCCAATTCAGCCGTCTCGCCGTCACGAATTTCACCCACCATGATAATATTGGGATCCTGACGCAAGATACTGCGCAAGCCCCGGGCAAAAGTAAAGTCAATATCGGGCTTGATCTGCACCTGATTGACACCGGGAATATGATACTCCACTGGATCTTCCAGTGTGATCACATTCACGCCCGGCACCGACACCATGCCCAGAATCGAAAATAGAGTGGTCGATTTACCGCTACCCGTAGGGCCAGTCGATAAAATCATGCCGTTGGAACGATGGATATTCTTCTCCACTTTCTGTTTATTCACCCCTTGTAAACCCAGCTGGTCCAAAGTTAGCCTTCCCGAAGATACATCCAAAATTCGAATAACCACTTTTTCCCCATGCACAGTCGGCAAGGTGGAAATACGCAAATCCACCATCCGGCCTTCGAAAGTTACCCTAAATTGACCATCTTGCGGAATACGGTGCTCATCAATTTTTAAAAGAGCCAAAATCTTAATCCGCGATACCAAAGCTGGTTGCAAAGATTTATCAATTTCCATAATCTCCTGCAATACACCGTCAATTCGATAACGCACCCGAATTTTATCCGTCATGGCTTCAATATGAATATCAGACGCTTTGGTGTAGATAGCGTAGTTCACAAAAGCGGCCACAATCCTGGGGATATCGCGCGTGTTGATTATCTTTTTTAACTCATCGACTGATTCCACTTTTTGCTTCAAGAGGTTTAGCCAGCTTTTTTGTTCTTCGGAATAATCCTGATTTATAACCTCACTTTCTTTAACCTCTTTCACTCGCTCTTCGGCCACGGCTTGGCTTTCTAATTGATGGATATCGGATTCGGCATTATCCGGATGGGCACGCAGCAGCGTGCCCCTACCAGCATCCATGCCCGCATCCGTACGGGCACGCTGCTGCGTGCCCTCCCCACGCTGCTGCGTGCCCCCAACAATTATTTGCGCGTCATCAATTTTGGTGCCCAATTGACCATATTTTTGGATAATATTATCAATTTCTTCCTGGCTCGCCAATCCTTCCTTTAATAATGTTTGTTGATAGGCATGTATTAAATCAACCAGTTCCGAGCGAGTCACCACAAACAATTCCACCCGCACTCCTCGACTTCTTCCGAGGAAATCCAATATTTCGCGCAACTCCAAATCCAGCGGATTATCAGTCGCTACGCGTACCAAATCAGCATTAACCTCAAAAGTAACTACTCGATATTTATAACAAATTTTGTAACTAATAAACTGATAAGTTTTTATACCTAATCCATATGGCACATCACCCACTTTCAAACCGGCAAATCTGGCCAAACAATCTCGCAATTTAGTTTCATCGGTCAGACCCTTTGATAGAACTAGATCAACCACTGATTTTTTACTAGCCAACACCTCATCAAACAGTCGATTAACCACATCGGTCTCTAAGCCACATTCGCTGGCAAAAAAATCTTTAAAACTGTTTTTGTGAATTAGTTCTTGCATCAATTTAAAATTATTTAATCCTAAACGGGTTAGCCCGACCCAAACGCTCATCGGAAATCTGAATTGGCCAGTCACCATATTTTTGACGTTCACTCATTTGCTTCATCGCTTCATCCGTAATTGGATTGGCATTGACCACTTTGGGCAAAATATGTACCGCTTGCCGTTCAGTTAAAGTCGGGAAACTATAATACCAAGAAGCACCGAGAGCAGCGGCCATGTAGATCAAAACAATGATGATACCAATTATCCAAGACTTTTTCATATTTTTATTATAATTTTATATTATTTCTTATAAAGTACTGACATCTCCAATGTATGTACCACTTCCTGATCAGTCGCTTCAATATTACTGGCCGTACTATATTTATTGACCAAAACCAAACGGGTACTATTTTGCATCTCCTGGATAAAATTCAACAAATCCGGATATTCTCCCTCAAGTTGAACCATAATTTTAACCTCGTCCGCGTTATCAATCTCCACTACATCCTTTTTGTCGGGTTCCACCACTGACAAACTTTTGACAAACAAAGAATTATTGACCGCCATCCGTTCCACCTGGATCATAATATCATCAACACTATCCTCAACTGGAACGACATCATTTAGTAAATTTATTTTGTCAGTTTCTTTGTTTAAGAAAATCATAAATCTCTCCACCGCGTTCAGTTCTTTCTGTTTGGCCTCCAATTCTGATCCGGCAGCTTCATAACGCAGTTGCCCACTTCGCACCGTATCCCAAAGAGGCATGATCCAGTAGTTCATCACCAACGCCACAGCTAGTACGGTCATAACGCCAACTAGCATTGGCACTTGCTTTTTCTCGTATAATTTTATGGCTTGTTTTTTCATGTTTATGTTTATTTTTTTTAATAATTATTAAATTCACCTGTTAATTACTTGTCACCGTCATATCAGCGTTATCAGTGGTTACTTCCTCGTCGCCTGATATTAAATTAAACACATCTTCCTCAACAACTTCTGTCTTAAATGCCTCGGCGGTCGGCTTCAGTTCCAGACTAAAAGCCACTCGACTGGCACTCTCACTGTCGGGCCGCAAAACAGCCGTTTTTAGCACTACTTGTTGAAAATCAACCTCATTTTTAAACACATTCAATTGTTCGGCAATTACGCGATAACTTGGCGCCACCCCATCGATGGAAAATGAACGATCAGAGCGATTGACAATAAACGAAGAATAAGTCACTTCATTCAAGGTAATATCGCCTAACTTGGTCAAAAATTTATCCCAATCCAAACCATAAGCTACATAATCGTCAAAAATTTTGGTGGCTTTGGTCATTCTTTCCGCCTGTTTAAACACCTCACCCTCGACATCTTTCTTCTTGATATCGGCGTCAATCACAGCAATCTGATCATTGAGAGCGGCTGTTTGCTTAGCTTGTGATGAATCCATATACATCAAAGCCCCACCCACTATTAGCGTCACCAACAAAACAACGATTGAGCTGACTATGACCGGCATGGTATAAACCGGATATTGATCCAATTCCACGCCCTGCTTTGATTCGATTGAAATTTCCATCTTATTTATTATTTATATTTATTTTTACTAAATTATTTCTTTAAAGCTAGTCCCACCGCATTGGCCAGGCGCATTTTCTCACCCACTTCCTTGAAAAGTACACTACTTTGGGTAATTGCTTCTGGTGTTTTAACTTCCACGGTCGCTAATTTACTCGAATCCTCTAGCACCAATTCCCGCCATTGACTGGAATTGTAATCGCCACCTGATAAAACTATTTTATTAATCTCAATTCCGTATTCGATTCTAATCATGGAAGCCACTTTGACAATTTCACTCACAATATCATCACGCAAAGGCTTGTATATTTCATAGACCATTTGTTCCTCGATCTCTTTATTGGCTCTTTTTTCCCGTTCCGCTTCCTCAATCGAAATCATCTTTCGTTGTGATAATTCCTTGGTAATTCGTTTACCGCCAATGGGAATAGTTTTGTCCAAAATCAAATCATCACCGGCAAATACCTCAATATCCGTCTCATCACTATGCATATCGGCCACCATCACTGTTTTGTTATTGGAATTAGTCACCAATGATCTTTTTAAAGAAAAAGCATTGATTTCGTAATTGTTGACCGCAATTCCCACTCCGTCAATCAGACGTTTGTATCTCTCCAACACTTTTTTGGGAACAACGATCAATATCATCTTAACCTGGTTATTCTCTTTGCCCACCACCTCCCAGCTAACTACCACTTCTTCTCTTTCTACCGGTAAAAACTCTGACAAATGCTCTTCCACCTGCTTTTCAATCTCCACCGCCGAGCCATATTTGACCGTCAAAGACTTGGTCAAAACATCTAATCCGCGCAATCCAATATTGGCCCGACATTCCCCGCACTTTTCGCCAATCACACTTTTTAACGCCAAGATCACATCCGTATCAGTCGCCGCTGCCGGTAAATCCGCCACGCCATATGATTTTAAAATACCATTTTTATCCAAGCACACCGCTTTGACGCTGCTACTCGAGATATCTATTCCGATAACATTTGGACAGGAATCGATCATTTGGATATTATTTGATAAATCCGTACATTATAGCATTTCTTTATTGAAAATGTCAATGATATAGAAAATATTTTATATGGGGAACATTGAAACGTTAATGGTATACACAAATATTAACGCGATGGCCGCGCGTAGAGACGTTGCATGCAACGTCTCTACGCGTTTAAACCAAATGTATTTTTTCAAAATAAACGTAACGCGTCAAACAAACGCCAATAAACAACAAATTAACCAAAAAATAACCAATCATTTATTTTTCCATCATTTCGTAATTGATAACTTAAAATAAAATAATCAATTTATGAAATGTCCAACCATTTATACCAAAACAAATACCGTATTCAATCCGCCCGTTTATCGGGCCATAATTACCGCACCGCTGGATATTATTTTATCACTGTCTGTACCCACCGGCGCCAACATTATTTTGGTCACATAAAAAATAAAATCATGCATTTAAACAAAATGGGGAAAATTGCCGACCGTTGCTGGCAACAAATACCCCAGCATTTTCCGTTGTCAATATCACACATTCATGTCATTATGCCCAATCATATGCATGGAATACTGGAAATAATAAATAATCCGTCAATGTCATATTCGATGATAAATAAACGTGATACGTCCAATTCAAATATTAACGCGATGGCCACGCGTACAGACGTTGCATGCAACGTCTATACAATGTCACAAATATCGCCCAAACCACATTCATTGCCGATCATTATCCGTTCATACAAAACCGCCTGTACAAATAATATTTGCCAAACCAATCCTGATTTTCGTTGGCAATCACTGTACCATGATCATATTATCCGTAACCAAATCGAATATGAGAAAATTTATGCCTATATACAAAATAATCCGGTTTTATGGAATCGGGATCGAAATAATGGAATCCGGTAATTATTACGTTTTTTTAAACGCCATCAATAAATATCAAACAATAACGGAAAATTGCCCGCGTAGAGACGTTGCATGCAACGTCTCTACGCGTTTAAACCAAATGTATTTTTTCAAAATAAACGTAACGCGTAACAAAAAACGTCTGCCAAATCCGACAAACGTTTTTATATTTAATCAAAAATTATTCTATTTATTCCCCAACATACGGCTCTATAAACTTATCAAACCCCGGCGGTGGATTGGTGATCACATCACCGGTATATTTGAACTCTTCCGAAACCCGATCGCCCGCCTTCACTTCAACGGTTTTCGTACCTGTTAACCGTCCCCAAAATTCCAATTCTCCCGAACCGCCCCGATCAAGCAAAACATAATTAATAATTATTGCCCGAACTGAACCGTCACAATCAGTAGCATTATCTCCGGCGGTAATTCGATATATATCAAATCCTGATTGGCGTTTAATATTAAAAGGTGGAATAGAACCATCGACTGAACTATAACTGCAATCTGCCAAATCGCCATATTCCCACTTTCCACTATTTCCCTCAATTATATTTGCAGCATCCAAATTAAATAATGTTCCATCTGTACATTGAGCCTCAGCCAACACATCATCATACCTCGGTTGCCCCAACGCCGGCTGGCTATATATCACAACTGGCTTGTCTCCATCAACATCCTCATTATTTGACAAATCTGTAATCTTTATACTATCCGGGATAGCACACTCGCGTGTAAATGTATCTTCAAAAAATGTTTGTTCATCATCTGTTTCTGGTACATTACACCTGTCATTATCAGTATTTGCATAAGATCTCGCATTGCCCACCATTTTCACCTTAATATCTCCGCCATAATCCTGCATAAACTCTCTTACAGGAGCTTTCCATACAAAATTATTCGCTCCAGGCAATTGGCAAGAACCATCGGGATTAACTATACTACCAACCACCTGACAAGTTTTATCATCGTCGTTGACCAATAATTTATAAGAAACATCACACTGACCAGAATAAGTAGCTGGATTATTAATTACATACGAATCGGCCGCGCTACCGCCAACCACCCGGACATATGAACCGGCACTACCATTCGGCAATATATCCCTAGTATCCAAATATAAATAAGTTCTTCCATATCCGTAACTTCGGGCAAAAGCATTTTGATCAAAAGACAAAGTTACACTTTGATTGGCCGGAATGCTGCCGGATGAATAAGGAGATGACAAAGTAATCAAACGCAACGTACTACTACCTTCCACCCGACCATACAGTCGGACCGTCATATTACCACCACTAGTATTGTTGGTATCAGAAACATTGGCTGTAACCAGACCACAATCATTGACAGTCAGACTGCCAGTTGGTGGAGTATTCACTGCCGCGATAATTCCAACTGACTTTCTTGCTTCTGCCATATCAATCCCCCAAAAACAATAGACATGAAAATCTGTTGGCTCATTTATTTGAGTCGATATCACCCCGTTGGCAGTCGTCGACATTACCCTGTTCCATCCACTTGGAGCGGGTGATGCATCCATTCTTACCGCCGTCAAGTTTCTTCCTTGTATCGATGAAGAACAGGTCCAATTTAGATTAAAACTCTGCCCGACATTTACCTCCACCGGACCAGTTAATGTTGCTGAGTATGTTTGGGATGGCACATTACCACAAACACAATCTGTGTCAGTCGCGCAATTATTATTAACACACTTACCTTCCACACAAGTCAAACCTTGGGTACATTGAGAAGTTGCAGTGCAACTTGATTGACAAGGTAAATTACTCGGCGTCGGACTACCGCAAGAAGATGGGGTAATAGCACTAGCACTGGCAATTCTATTGGCACCACTACTAGTATCAGAAACATAATAGTTATAACTTGTCCCAAGTCTCAAACTACTATCTTTATCAGTGTACGATGTATTGCAACTGGTACTAAAAATTGATGATCCCCGGCCTTCTCTAAATACATAACAACTGGAAACCCCGGTAATATTCCAAGTTAAATTAACTGCCGGACTACTCCCGCTACATGTGCCACTAGCCGAAATCGTACCTGAAACTGTTCGACAACCTGAAAAATCATCTTCCCAGGTTTCACTGGCAGCTGGACAATTCAATACTTGATTTGGTGCACCAGGCGAACATACTTTTCGATAACTAACCTTATGACAACGACTTACCGCCGTCCCAACTGTACCAGCCGGACAACTAATAGGTGTAGTACCACAACTACCGGTAATTTGTTCACACCAACATCCGGCCGGTCCGGAAGGTCCGGTCGGAAATTGGGCTTTGACTACTTTTATTCCAATTAAGGCTATTACCAACAAAATAGTCAATACTAAAACACTATTAATCAATAAAAAACTTTTTTTCATAAGTTACGCGATAAATTAACTACACCTTACCAAAGGCACGCTAATACTAATATTCATATACTTCGTTCCACACTCCGGACACGCTCCATCCACCATTGATTTGCGACTGACTGAACAAGTCGGGCTAGCCCCGCCATATGCACCCCCATTACATTTCCAAGCCTCATCAATCGTATCGCCAAAATCAGGGAAAGGTCGGCCGGTATTAACATTTACATCCAAACTTGTCGCCGTCCCCGCCGCACAATATGGCGAACGATATGTTGATTCCGAACCAAGATATTCACCCTGCGCGACACCGCATCGCCCAATCAATTCCCTAGTTGCCGTGCAAGTTGGACTTTTCGTACCCCCCGGCAATACCTGACAACGCCAAGTCGTCCGTCCACCAGGAGCAGGATTCAAATTACTAACAGATTTATCAACCACCGAACCAATATCACACTCCCTGCCAGTTAAAAATGAAGCTGTTTCGGTATAATACGTAGCCGCACCACCACAATCACCAGGCTTAGGTATACTACACTGAGCATTTGTTCCGCCATTTCTACCAATACAATCCCATTTATAATAATCTATAGTGTCATACGATGAAGTAGCATCACCTGCGTCACATAAATATTTCGTAGAACTACAATCGCCATTTATTAGTGCCGCTGCGCGATAAGCAGTACAAGTACCGCTTGGAGAACCACCATCTGCTCCGCTACAAGTCCAAGCCGCTGAACTGCCCTGAGCCGGAAAAGCTGTGCTGCTGGGACTACCTATATTACATTGGTCATATGTAGAAGTATAAGTTGCTTCATTGTATGCAAAATGATGAGTATTGGCTTCACCACACTGACCAGGTTGAGGAGTAGTTATAAGTAAATCAACAGGAGTACGCCAGCGAAAATTGTCTAATGAATTAACCTCATCACCAATGCAATTCTCTGAACCAACTTGTTCATGTAATCCAATTCGATATTTTAGATTACTATCAAAAACATAATTTTTATTAATAGTCCCAGTGAATGAATTGTTAATCGCGGGACCAGTAAAATTACATGCTTCCCCACCACCCCAATTACTTTCCCAGACTGTTTGATAAAAAATTGTATTAACACTTGCTGATGACACAAAACCATTCACAAAATTTCGAAATGAAGTAATTTCCGCTGCTGTCGGCCGAGGGTTAGCAGCCCCACCAAAACACCCTATCGGATTAGTTGATTTATAAATGCACAGAATCAAAGAAGCGTCACTGTCTGTAATAGCATTTTTGACCAAAACGCCATCCGCTCGAACTCCCATCCATGTGGCAATAATAGTACTATTGCCAGCATAATCAGCAAAATTAAATCTTGCTTCATCATAATTAAATACAGGATCTGGTTTGATAATAGTGCCAATATAATCACTATTCGTGTCATGATAAAATGAAGGAACATACCTAATTCTTATGTTATGCCCATTATACGTGTACGTGGTTTCATTTGAACTATTAAATCCTCTATATACTACAGCTTTCCAAGCCAGATCTGCACTGCAGCAATCCGCCGGGCCATTGGGATCCAGGTATGGAGCACTAAAACTATTTGATCCATACTTAGTTGTTGCAGTAATACTAAAACCAGCCGAAGTTTTACTAGCCGAAATTGTTGGCGGAGTAGATGTACAAATTGGATCACCAGAAACATGCTGGCAAACACCACGATCACCAAATGATTTATATTTATTATCAGCGCCTTTGGCAATACCAACTAAAATAATCATTAAAAATGATACTGATACTAAAACAATTTTTATATTAATATTCATTAATGTCTAACTAATAGTCTAATATAATCAATCAAATTACTTTTATTATAAGTTCTTACATACACCGAATCACCAATGATCAATGAAGTCAAACCTTCAATACTATATTCATCGTAACCCTCAAATTTTGTTTCATCGTTTATTTCCAGACTCAAACCATTATTTAATTCTATTATATTATCACCAATATTATCTACCTCTGAATAGTAATAATTAAAAGGAATATAAATAATCTCTTCAAGATTATTATTCACAATATAAAATTTTACTTCTTCGTTCAACACTTCATTAATATTTATTTCAACCGAGTCTTCGCCATTAATTTTATATACATTATATTGATTATTCGCATTAATAATCTGTTTTTCACCAGCCGAATCAAAATATTCTACTCGATCATCATATACAGCAAGTAATTGACCAGTTACTGAATAATCCGATAAATGTAATTCACTACTCTCGACTTCCTCTGATTCCTCCACTAATTTTTCTTGCTTAGTATTATTTAATAAACTCAAATTCACCAACACAAATATCGCATACACCAATAACATCCCCAGCACCAAAAAACCAGCCATCTTCACCACATCAATAATTTTTTTTGTCCTGCCAGCCATAATCATTAATATTACTCGGTCACAAATAAACTACTATCAATAATCTCCACCCAATCCGCCGCTACTTTATTATCTGTCGATAGTAACAACGCCGAAGTCGCCACCACATTGTCGTCAATCGCCACATTCGCCAGACTGAAACGTTCAGTCGATCCAGCCATAAAATATGAAGTATGCTCAGTAACTAACACCTCATAAACCGCACCCGTATAATCTTCTATCTGAAAACTAGATTCACCCACGCTGACCACCCGCCCCGAAACAGTCGTGGCCTGCTCCGCTTTAACCTTGTTGGCCGTATAGGTCTGACCGTTATAACTAGTTTCCACAAAGACATATAGTCCAGTCAAATCATAACCGGTATCCAGATTGGTATAATCATTGGTCATCGGGTTACGCACCTGGAAAACCACCTGGTCGGCCAAAACCAGATCCTGGCTCAAACCACCCGACACCAATAAAGTAATCTTGTTTTCATCCTGAAAAGTCACCTGCCCCGATAACTCAATCTCTTCCACTTTTTCCGCCAAATTATTTTCCGCCTGGCGATCCCGCAGTCCCCCCGGAAAAGTCATGTACATCAAAAAAGTAACAATGATAATCGCTACCACCGCCAACAGAAAAATCCACAGCACTTTTTTTAAACGATCAAATTTTTGCATAAAAAATATTTTAAAAACAAATATCAAATATCAAATAATTTTGTCATCCTGGAAAGAAAGCGCAGCGCTTCTTATCCAGGACCCACTCACCTATCTAATTATTAATATTCCTTTCCGTTAATTAATAACTGGATCCCCAATCCCTAGCGCTCGTTCCTCGCTTAGGGTTGAGGATGACACGAATGATGACACACAATGTTAGTATCTCTGCAGCACATAATCATGAGCAATCGACACCCCGCGCAGTGTAAATTTATTGTGACTTTCACCGGTGTACAAAGTGCCAGTAGTAAAATAATAACCCTCCACTTGCGTCACATCTCCGCTAAATTTGATATCACCACCAATCACAATCAAGCCAAAATTCCCTTCCTCACTACAGGGATATTGCATAGGAGCTTTGACGATATTGTTCTGAACAACAACGTCCCGACCCTCAATAACTAATGTGACCGGGCCACAAACCCAAGTATCACCACCCTCACCAAGCAACAACGGTCCCACCGGATCATTGTTATAAATAATTCGTCCTTCCGGATTCTTAGACTTCTGTTCGGCCGTAAATATTTTTAATTCGTTTTCAATATCATCCAACGCCCCGCTGGATGGCACTGCCCGTTCGATTACCAACTTACGAATATTTTCTTCAATCTGACTCAGCACCTGATCAAATTGCGCGTCGCCACTCACATCATAATCACTCACATTCCCTTCTCCCGTCGCCCCGACGCTAACATCCACATTATCCCCCGCCACCAATGTAAACATATTAGAACTCTCATGCAGAGCCTCTACCTTCAGATCACCCTCCTGTACCAACACGTCACCCCGCAGCAAAACCTGCTTGGCCGATTTGATCGCATTACTCGCTTCCGCCGTCCCGCCAATGCCAGCCAAACCGTTATCAAATTTAACATCACTTAAACTTAATTTAGCCACCAGATCACAACCTTGCGGCATCGTACCAGTGTAGACCACGCTACCCAGATCAACCTCGTTATCAGCATTGGGTACAAAATTACCTTTTAACAGGATCGGATCTGTTTTTTTATCCGTCGCGCATCGAGTTGACGGCCCCCGCCCATTAAATATCACCGTATATTCACCACCATTAATTTCCGATTCTTCCAGAAAACTCGGCAAATCAACCAACACTTTGTAACTAACCCGGTAACCCGTCAACACCGTCATCCCCTCACTATCCACATATCCCGTTCCCTCACTATTTGGTTTCTCCACTTTGGTAATCATGGTTAAATTTAAAGGATTTTCGGAATCAAGAATATTCAATTTATCCGTAAAAACATATTCCTCACCACTTTCCATCTGCAAGACCAGATTCCAACTACCAGTCCCTTCACCAGCCAAATTACAGTTAACCTCAATCGTTCCGGTGGCTGTATTTATGACACTAATATTAATTGGTTTTGGAAGACAAGCTATTAGTTCATCCACCCCTTTTACCAAAGCTACCGCTTTTACCTCACCCACCAAACTAGCCGGCTCAACCTCAATTGTCAAACTAGGATTGGTATCCCTCACCACCACCTTGGGCGTCACCGTCACATCCGTCACCCTTTCTGTCGCTTGCAACGTAATCGCTTTTTGCTCCCCACCGACTGTCACCACCACCACGTTTTTATAGGTTCCTTCTTTTTTTACTTCCACATAACCATATTCATCCACCGTTACCTGATCATTTTTACTTTCAAAAACCACTTGCGCGTCATACAAATCCCGTCCGCCCAAACCCAATATTTTGGGATCAATCATTGATTTAGAACCCACATCCACTTTCATCGTCTCGGCCACCTGAATTTCGGCCAGCTCATATGGCTGCCAGGATGTCTGCCCCTGCCAGCTGAATTTATTATCATCAATCACAAAACTTCCATTCAATTGACCAGTTTCGCCAATCTGCACTTTTCGATTCAATTCCAAACCCAGTTCAATCAAACCATATTCCTCAGTCATCAAGTTGCCATACCAATAGCCCAGCTGATCCACCTTGACCTCCGCGCCTGAAGTATCAAAAAAGATTTTGCCCCCACTTTCACTCTGGGCAAAACCTCGAATATGACGAATATTATCAATAACCAACGCCCGCTCACCGGTAAAATCATAGTTCTGATCATTTACCGTCACTTGACCCTCTAACTTGACTTCTTGCGCCAAGAGCCACGGAAACGGCCGGACCAAAAATAACCCACCCACAAACATCACGACCAACGACGCCAAAGCGACAATATATTTCCAACCCTCTTTTTTCATACTTTATAAATACGCTTTTTTTATTTTACTAGAGTTTAGTATACAAAAATAATTATCAATTAGGAATTAGAAATTTATTATTTATCTTTATCCAAATCCAAATCCCCCTCCATCCACACCAGACTTCCCCGCGAAGTCGTATTGGACAATGAAATAGAAATAAAAAATATTATTAATACCAACAACAATATCGCCAACACGACCAAAATAATTACTGTTTGCCAGGAAATATGACTGGCTTCCACTTTGGCCGCAGTCACCTCCCACGCCTCCCCCGCCCAATTCCAAAAACCTTTTAAATTTTGCTTGGCCGCGCTATCAACTTCGGGTAGTAACGTCAAATCTGACTCCCCACCTGTTTCTATCGGAGTAGTCGGCTTATTCCTTTTATCCACCACTCCCTGTCCCAAACTTATCCCATCACTGACCGCCGACATGGCCCGGGAGATAAAAAATTCTCGACCCTCGCCCGCGCTCCAGGAAGTCATAACCGCGATTCGATAATAATATTTGTCGGCTTCCGGCAAATTTACATCCGTAAAACAAACTTGCTTATCACTACTCTGACCTGATTTACCCACACTCTCCCAATCACCGAAAAGATCACTGGTGCGATAAACATCATATCCCACCACTGAAAAATCGTTCATACCTCGCCAACACATTTTTATCGACTCCTCCGTCATACTATCAAATTCCGGCCGGGGAATCGGATTGAGTTCTAAAATTAAATCACCCACCAAACCGCTATTTAATTCATTGTCAGTTATCACCGTGGTGACGCCACCAAAATAACTATCGTTATCCACATCATCACCCGAATCCAGCACTTCACCGGTAATGATTAATTGATCGTTACGAGCCAAATCATCAACGGGAAAATTAAAATTGACTCGATCGCCATCTTTACTCAAAGCCCCCAGCCAAATCCGATCATTACCCAGTTTATGCACCTTGACTTCAATACTGTTGGCCGAAATCAAATCTTCATAATCCCCATATCGAACACTGCCCACTACGTTGAAAGTCGCGGCGTAAACCACCTGGATAAGCAAAAAATATGATAAAATCGATAAATATATTTTTTTCATAAAGTAACATTATTCTACTAATAATATAACATAATAAAAAGGATCAAGGATCAAGTTCCAAGGATCAAGTATATAACACTTGATACTTGATCATTAACTAAAAAACAGCCATAAAAATATAGCTGTTTATCAAGCGGGGGCACTCAGATTCGAACTGAGATCGTCGGTTTTGGAGACCGAAATTCTAGCCGTTGAACTATACCCCCAACATACAAGTTTCAAGAATATTTACTTGATACTTGATCCTTACTTAGTTTGTTTATGTTTCAATCTCTTCCGACAATGCTTACAAAATTTGGTTATCTCCAACTTGGTGATCTGCTCACCACTACGCGGCTTAACCCGTTTTTCCGTTTGATAATTTATGCGCCCGCAACCACTACATTCCATATTTATTACTTCTCGACTTTCTTTAGCCATATCTAACTCCCTGATTTATAATTATAAATTCCAAATTCCTTCCTGTACAAATAACTTAACTCTTTCAAAAATTAAATTAAAACATAGAATAATATCAATAAACATTACTCTATCATTCTATTAGATTTAACTTATTCTCGCAACTTTTTTAATCGGAGGAAATACTTCTCTATCTGATTGACTATGACATAGAAAAACAAGCATTGAATATATTGAATATTATGTTTAATGAATATATTGAATATTATGTTTAATAATGATACAATACTATGATAATTCAATTAACTAACTAACAAGTTAAAATGTCAAATATTGAATCAAAAAATTTTGAAGAAGAAAATATATCCGGATCTGAAAAATTATTTGACACCCCCGAAAAAATAGATGCCATTAGACAAAGGACATTCGAATTGGTTGATAAAATTGCCGACCAAAAAATTGATATGCTCATTTTCATGGACAAATCCGCCCGACCTATATCCTGGATGCTCAAAGCGGCATGGGGAAAAACTGAAAAAACAAAAGCTAAGAAGTTACCCCAAATAAGATATACTAATATCGGACAAGAAAAATTAGATATGATGAAGGATGATTACCGAGAAGTCACAAGTTATGAAACATTTGAACGACGTTACGAAAAAGAAGATCTAATAAAAAAAAAGAATAAAATTAATAATGAAGGAACCCGTAATATAATCCAAAAAATGATATCTCAAATAGAACAATCTGATAAAGTAAAATTTAAAGACTATTGGGAAAAATACGACAAACAATTAATTGATCAAGGATATTTTAGCAAACTAAAACAAAGCATCAACGATGACAAAAAAACTAAAAATCAAACTGATTACAAAATCATGATTGTAGATGATTGGGTAGAATCTGGACGCTCACGTAACATTGCTATCAATACCTTTAAATACCAATTCTTGGACAACCCCGACATCTCTATTTCTTTTCACGACTTTTTCAAGAAAAAAGACCAAGAAATATTTTCCCAAGAATACTACCGAGGAATATATTTGCCATGGCACACCAATGAAAAATACACTTTAGTTAAAGAACAATTGCCAGAAAAAAAACTCTCTCTTACCTCTGCTCCCGAAAGTGATCCCCAAAAAAGACAATCTGGCCTAAAACTACTTGGAGAAATAGAAACTATATTTAGCAAACATCAATCCAGTACAAAAAGCTAATTCCCACTTCTTCTATCTAGAAATCTCCAAATATAGATTAGTATCTTCATCTTTTATAGATACTACACAAAAACTGCTTTTACAAAAGCAGTTTTTTAAAAAGCCACCGACCAGAATCGAACTGGTGACCTCATCCTTACCATGGATGCGCTCTACCAACTGAGCTACGGTGGCAAAAACAAGTACCAAGGATCAAGCCACTTGAAACTTGAAACTTGATCCTTGGTACTTCCCCGGGGCCCCACAAAGGGAGGGATTCACCCCCTCTACATTGACTCATATAAAGAAGGGTGTAAACCTCTCATCCCTTTTTAAAGTAAGTGGGCAGGGAGGGATTCGAACCCCCGAAGGCATAAGCCAACAGATTTACAGTCTGTCGCGTTTGACCGCTTCGCTACCTACCCATGTTTATAAGGATCAAGTATCAAGGATCAACTCTCAAGTATTTAGTACTTGAATCTTGATCCTTGTTCCTTTTCCCTCAAGAGCCACCCGTCGGACTCGAACCGACAACCCACTGTTTACAAGACAGTAGCTCTACCAATTGAGCTAGGGTGGCAACAATTAAACCAATAGACTCTTCGCTTCCGACAATAAATCCTGATAAACCTTAGCTTCCGGATCTAAAGATATGGCTTTTGAAAAACATTCCGACGCTTTTTCATTTTCACCCAACGCCGCCAAAGAGAGCCCTAAATTCATAAATCGATGAGCAATTTTATCATTGTATTTGATAGCTTTCTCAAAAGCCGTAACTGCATTATTATATCTTTTTAGCCGATACCAAACAATACCCAGGTTATTGTAAAGTTTATCATTATCCGGATCAACCTTCAAAGCTTCCATCAACACCTCCTTAGCATCATTCCATTTCTGTCGCTGTAAATAATAAACACAAAGACGTAAATAAGCATTGATATCTTTTGGATTCTGATAAATTAATTCAATACACTCCTTCTCGGTTGAAGATTTTAATTTACCAATCACTGCCTGACCATCGCCCTCACTCTCCTCCATCATCCGGCTGTCCACTGGTTGTTCTTTATTAATACTATCTTCTTCCAAAGATTCACCCTGATCAGATATTTCATCATAATTTTTCTTTTTTGATTTTCCCGCCACCACTTCAATACCATATGAAGCCGACTTTGGCCGCGTAAAACGCCAAATTACATAAACCAAAACTACCGTAATTACCAATATTATTAATAATTCAACCATATTAAAATTAATAATTAATAATTAATAATGAATAATGAATAATAAAATTATCAATTATTCATTATCAATTATTCATTATTCATTATTAAATAGTCAACTATTCGGATTTATCTTTGATAATTTCTACCTCATCTACCGAAAAATTCTGGCGCAAGCCATTTTCCATTACCAATGAAACCGTCCGCAGTAGAACATTGCGCTCAATAATTCGCCCCACTTCCCCTTTGACTTTGGCGTTTTCACCCACTCGGGGAAAACCTTTTTTTAATTTTTTGTAAATTTCCAATTCGTAATCCAAACAACATAACAATTTGCCACATACCCCAGAAATTTTATTGCTGCCAACATTAACCAAATCCTGTTCCCGAGCCATTTCCATGGTAATACTAGCAAATTTATTCAAAAAACGACGACAACACAACTGCTGTCCACAAACCCCCACTCCACCCACTATTCTCGCTGCATCTCGCGGACCCACCTGATAAAGACGGATTGAAGAATTAAACTTTTTCGACATTAAAGTCAGCAATTCTCGAAAATCTACCCGGCCATCAGCCACGAACATAAACAACAAACGGGTGGTTTTGTCCAACGAACGAGTCACATCAATAAAACGCACCTTTACATGCAATTTATTGGCCAAACCCGTTGCCGCTGATATATACTCATGTTTCCCCTGATGAAAACTTATCGTTAGTTTTTTATCATCAGCCGACGCCAAACGAATAACCTTGGCTAAACCAACCTTGTTTTCCTCATCTTTATTATCCTTATCGATCGTCACTTTTTCCGGATGCACATTTTCATAAATCACCCGCGCCAACTCCTCCCCCTGCTGATTTTCCACCACTACATAATCACCACGTTTCAAATCGAACCCGGACGCATCAAAATGATAAATCTTGACTCCAGAGATAAACCGCACTCCGACAATCTTTTTTTTATCTAAATTTTTTTCCACAAAATATAAAAAATTATTAATTATTCATTATAATATATAATATTTAGTTATTGATAAAAAAATCAACCAGCTGCAATTTCTTGTTTAAGCCCCGATCAATATTGTCACGCAAAAACGACAAATTAGCCAACAAAGCAAGCACTCGGGAAGCCGGCAATTTTATTTTTGGGTAAATATCATCCGTCGTCTGATCCTGCCACCAACGATACTGATTTGATCCACTTTGCCACAACAGATAATCACGCAGACAGCTTTCCCAAAAAGTCAGCCAGCCAGCCATTTTATCAGTCTCAACTTTTGACAGTTTGGCAATCATATTGACCCGAGTAGCATAGCTAGCAAAAAATAACCGCCAAAACCCGATTACATTTTTTATATGTCGGTCACGACTCAATAACTGATATTTTTTGTACAAACCCGGCCGTCCCATCATCACCTTAACCATTTGATCACGACTGGAGAGATCAGTCAGCAATTCAGTCGACTCCAAATAACTCAGGCGATTAAAATACAAAATCACACTCCGGGAAGAAATGGTCGGTAATACATTATTAATATCAACTGTAATACCGATAAAAACTATTTTTTGCTTCGGTTCTTCCAATAATTTCAATATCGCATTAGCCGCTTCCCTGGTCATCCGCTCAATACCGTCAATCACCACCACCCGATAACCGGACATAATATCAGATTTTAACAATTCACTTTTTATTTGCCGCACTTGCTCAATCGATATTTTCTCATTACCAGATAAATAGAATCGGTTATTGACTAGATTATCTTTCCACAACCGACAAGAAAAACACTCTTGGCACGGCCAATCATCGCGCTGACACATCAAAGCCTGAGCCAATCTTATGGCTATCATTCTTTTCCCGACTCCATCCTGACCAACAAAAATCATCCCGTGAGGGATGTTGTCATCCTTAATATAACGATCAAGCCGAGCCGTGATATTCCGATGAGCAATGATACCACTCCAATCTACACTCTTCATTTTATTGTTCTTTATGCAATGATTTAATACAACGCGAACACAATAAAGCCTTTTTGTTTTGTCCGGCCACCTGGATATTTCGTAGTTGCAAATTTACTTTAAAACTACGCTTAGTTCTTCGATGTGAATGACTGACATTGTTACCCGACATGGCCGCCTTACCACATTCCACACATTGTTTAGACATAAATATTCCTAATGGTATAATAAAAATAAGCATTACAATTGTATCATGTTCTTACTTTATATGTGAATATAAACATTAATAATGCTGCTCAATATTTTACAAAACCCAATCGAAACAATACTATTTATTCTGGCCCTGATCGTGGCCATTACTTTTCATGAATTTTCACATGCCTGGACTGCCAATAAACTGGGCGACCCCACTCCCAAATTACAAGGCAGAATATCCCTTAATCCTCTGGCACATCTCGACCCCGTCGGTTCAATTTTTTTACTAATTGCCGGTTTTGGTTGGGGAAAACCGGTTATAACCGATCCTCGCCATTATCGCCGCCCGGCTATAGATTTTGCCATCACTTCCCTCGCCGGTCCAGCCGCCAATCTTATCCTCGCCTTCTTCAGTTCCTTGCCGGGCACCATGGCTATTATCCTCGGCTACAATATTGATAACAATGTCATCATCCAATTTACGGAAATTCTTCTCAACGCCAACCTTTTGTTGTTAATATTTAATCTGCTACCAATTTACCCTCTTGATGGATCAAAACTAGTCATGGCCTTGATAAAAAACCCTGTTTCCCTCCGCCGCTACATGATTTGGGGCCCGCGCCTTCTTTTTATTCTCCTTATCATCCATATCTGGTATCCTATTCTCTGGTGGCTATTTATCTTTGTCTTTGGTATTTTTCAATATTTACTCCGTGGCCTGCCAGTCAGTATATTTACATGAACACAAACAATATTAGTCACCTTGGATGTTGATATATTTTCAATTTTAAATTTCTAATTTTCAATGGAGGTGTCGCCAAGGCGACGGATATATATAATATTGTCGCGAAGCGACTCAATCATTGAAAATTAGAAATTTAAAATTGAAAATTTATCAACATCCAAAATTAATATTAGTTTCCAACCAAAGATCAAATCTTTCGGGGATTAGCGCAGTTGGCTAGCGCGCATGCATGGGGTGCATGAGGTCACCGGTTCAAGTCCGGTATCCCCGACTTTTTAGGACTTTTGAGTCAAGAGCACCTTTCATAATTTGTTTGAAGGGTTCTTTTAGTTCATAGGAAGCAACTTTTCGATTTTTAATGACAAAGTTCGAGAAGATATTTTTCATTAGTTTGTCGAGTGCGGCCATATTTTTAGTCTTTTTAATCCTAGACGGTATTTTCGCAATTAGTTCGAGAAACTCTGGATAGGAATAAATCAGTTTTTCAGTATCTTTTAATACGTCAGTGATATTTTGGATCGTATCTGATACTGTTTTAAGCTCTTCTTTTTGTTTCTTTAGATCTTCGGTAAATTCTTCAACTAAAATTTTATCATCCCTATGATCAACGATTATCCTCTTTGTTTCTTCAATTTTTTCCTTCAACAGAGCTTCTTCTTTATATAAGCCATATCTAGTATCAGTCAATTCTCTAACCTTGTATTTAATGGCTTTCTTTGCATGCTTAACGTATATATCAAATGCCTTTTTATTTTCGATTAATGTCAAATTGTCACTAAATAGATCGTGGGCAAACTCCAAATATGTTCTTGGTGGTATAGACTCGTTTCTCATCTTGCATTTTACAGTTTCGCAACGATAATAATATCTGTGCTCCGTGGATATTACTTTTCCCTTTTTATCCTTTTTGTATTTGACAGTGATTCCTGAAGTGTAGGGCTCATTGCAATGACCACAAATAATTTTTCCTCTCATCAGGTCCGCTAGCACATCTTCACGATGTTTTCTAGCTAGAGCAAAAAGCTCTTTTTCGCCTTTGAGTTTATTTATTTTAAGAAAGACAGAAACGTCTATCATCGGCACAAAGTCATCCAAAACCTCGCCTAGATTACAAACTGTATCTTTACCATAAACTAATACCCCGCAATAAAAAGGATCTCGAAATAGCTCAGATAGTCGTCTTTTATCAAATTTGAATTTCTTTAATTTGTGAGTACCTTTGTATCGTCTTTGGTAGTTGTGCTCGTTCATATAGTTGGCAATATAATCGAGAGAATTGCCTTCTACTCTCAAATACCATGCTTTTTGCAAGAGGTTAAAATGGACCTCTTCCGGTCGTAAATATTGATTTATATCCTTGTAATATCCATGTTTTCCTTTGTTCAAGTATTGGCCTCTCTCAATACCTCGTTTTATTCCTCTGCTCACGTCTTTACTTAATTTGTCTGTATATTGTTTTGAAAGTACAAAGGCTATACCAAGTAGCATCTTACCGGAAGCATCATTGGTATATTCAAAACTAGCAAATTTGAGGCTCTTGATAAGGTTTTTATCCAGCATATCTATGATCTCTCCAGCCTCCATCATGTTGCGAGAGAGACGATCTGGATGCCACGCCAACACGGCATCATATTTCCCAGCTTTTATATCATTCAGCATTTGACGAAATTTGGGCCGAATATTTGGTTCCTTGGCTGATTCTTTTTCCTTAACAATAGCAGTTATGTTAAGATTGAGACGTTCAGCAGTTTGTTTGCATTCTGTTATCTGATCGGGTATAGATTTGGCTTGTCGCTTTTCATCTTTGGTAGATTTGCGGGTATACATGACGAAACGGAGCTTGGTGATATCGATTTCCTCAATCTCTTTGATCTTTCTGTATAGATTCGCAAGGTCCTCGCTGGTTTTTATGTTTTCGAGCATTTTATTTTTTAGATTATGATTTAATTATACTAATAACAAAATATGGAGAATAATAATTCACCAGAAAACACAGATGATAGATCAAAACAACAAGAAATTAATCAGTTTAATCAGTACTATCTTAACAATGTCAAGGATTCAATAAACAGGAAAAACACCAGCATTGAAGTCGTTAGAAATTTATCAATAAAAAATATAGATTGGATTAGAAAATACCAAATTCATTTAGATACACTTTCATTATTAATTCTAGCCCCAATTGTGCCATTAGTAAGTCAGTACCCTGATATTTTTGCAATGAGAAAGATCACTTTTATTGGCATGATTTTACTGCTAACCCAGATGATTCTTAGTATAGTTTATCTTAATAAAATTATTTCAGCCGAAAATAATGGCCTTAGCGATAAATTAGAGTTTATAAAAATGTCATCAAAAAAGGAGACTGATTTATTACTAAAAAATAAAGAGCGTAAAATATTGCCCGAAGTTACTGAGGAAACAAGAAGATACATGATCTATGAATTTGCAGAACTTGAAACAAAACTTCTGGAAGTTAAAGAAAGTATTTTTTTCCAAAAAGTATCAGACGTATGCACGTGGTTGTTTATTATAGGGTTATTACTAATTGTAATATCATTTTTCGATATTAGTTTCATTATTAATTAATGGAGTTAACAATGGATAGAAAAATTTTGTTTATTGTAGGTCTGCCTGGCTCAGGCAAAACGAGTATAGTCAATGAACTATCAAGTCAGGGCTATTCTGTATTTGATGACTATAAGGCTGGTGCTGTAAATGACGATAGCGCATTTAACATGAGTCAGCATTATAGCTCTCTAATGAAACAATTAGAGGAGGGAAAAGATTGCGCAATTCTTGATATTGATTTTTGTCGTGAAGAAGCTCGTCAGGAAGCGGTGACAAATATTCAAAATGCCTTTAATAATGAAATCGAAGTAGATTGGATTTTTTTCGAAAATGAGCCGTATATCTGTGTTGAGAATGTAGTAAACCGTCACATAGAAAGCAACAAAGACCAGACGGGTGCGATCATGAATATTGGCAAATATTCTCCTTTGTATACTATTCCAAATCAGTACGAAGACAAGATTAAAGAAGTATACAGAGGAAAAGTACAACATTGTGATAGATGATACTTAAATGACTAATAACCAGAATAACCAATTCGCCCTTAAATACAAAACCAGTAAGGCCCGCAAGGGGCTTTGTTCAAAATATTGTGCTCATCTAGCTGGAGGATTATCAAAGGAATGTTTTCCTGATTGTAGCTATAAGACAATTGAGTCGTATATGAAGAAATATCCAAATGATTTTCCGGCCGATAGAATAGCAAAGGCTAAGCGACAATGTAGATTATTTTGGGAGCAAGCGGGTATTAACGGCATGATGGGCAAGTTAAAGGGTTTTAATGCCAAGGTATGGGGCTTTAATTTTAAGAATAGATACGGATGGAAAGAGAATCCAGAAATGGCTAATGACGAAAGAATTATAGTTCACTTCGGTATGGAAAGATCGCAGTTTGTTGGTCCTCATGTAGCTGAAGCTAAAGAAAAAGAAAGACAAGCAAAAATTGCCGCCGAGAACAAAGTATAATACGATTATATTAGACAAATAACCTAACCTTCAATTTACTGAAGTATGGTTTTTAAAACCTACGTGAATGAAGACGGTCCTCATGACCGACACTTATTCACGTAGGTCCTCACTCGAAAGAGTTTGGGGCAATCTCGAAAGGGATTGTCGTCTGGTCGGAGGACCATTTTTGTATAGTCTTAATAAATTCTTAATCTGATTAATATATACTTTATTTAATTTTATTAATAAGAGGAATTATGAAAAAACTAAAAACAATTCTGTTTGCCCTTCTGCTGGTTAGTCTGGTTGGAGGTGGTATCACCTATGCGGTGACATCAAATTTACCGCAGGAGGAGACTACAGAGGCTGATTATGTATATCGTTATTGGTCCGATGTATTTCATGGTCATTTCTTCACTATTGATTTTGATGAGGCGACCAAAGTCAAGAATACCGATTCAAACTGGACCTACGAGAAAGTTGCTTTCAGCGCGTATAAAACCCAGGTTGAGGGGACTGAACCCTTGTATCGTTTTTGGTCAGATGTATTTCATGGTCATTTTTACACTTCTGATTATAACGAATATGTAAAAGTCAAAGACACGGATTCAAACTGGAAATATGAATGGATTGCATACTATGTATATCCTCTGAGCTATAGTGGTCCGGTCGAAACTGAGACAGTTTATCGTTTTTGGAGCCCTGTATTTCTTCATCATTTCTATACGGCAGATGAAAATGAGATGAATAAAGTAAAAAATACGGATAGTAATTGGACGTATGAAGGACCGGCTTTCAAAGTACCAAAACAAGAATTTACCAGCATGACTTGTGATAAGCGATGTGATGAAATGATCAGTTGTCAGGAAGCATATTGGTATCTCAATGATGTTGGTTGTGGTGACAAGGACCAAGACAATGATGGTGTACCATGTGAGAATATTTGTGGCTAATATTCATTATGAAGAAATATAATATAGTATTTTTATCTTTGGTTTTGTTGATAATTTTCGGATTATCCTTCTATTGGTTTGCGTACAGACCATCCCAAACCAAAAAATTCTGTAGCCAGAGAGCCGAAGAGTTAGTAAATAGTTACACTAAATGTGACAATAGTCCACTAGATTATATGCAAACAGAATGGAAAAAACCTGAAATAAAAAGTGATTCGGAAATTGAAGACTGCATGAACGATTATTTCAATGATCAGTATTATAAATGTTTAAAAGAAAATGGTATTTAATTTATTGGAGAAAAAAAATGAAAAAGTCAATTTTATTTGCCAGTCTAATTTCAATTTTGTTACTAGCCGGTTGTTTGCCTTCTACAGAAGTAAATACTGGAAAGGTGTCAACTGAACAAAATCAAAACAAACAGGAAGAAGTTAAAAAGCCTGTGATTTATAAATTGAATGATGTTGTAGAAGTTGACGGACAAAAGATTGCTCTCACGGAGGTCAAAGACTATGTATCTAGTAATGATTTTATGAAAGCTAAAGATGGACACACATATCTTGCTATCATGGTAGAAATAGAAAACGTTTCTTCTGATTCAACAAGCTACAATATGCTAAATTTCAAATTAGTTGATAAAGATGGGGCTAGTTATGATACAGCATTTACAGACGTTGATCCAAGCTTAAATAGTGGCACCCTACAACCCACTAGAAAGGCAAAAGGATATGTTGCCTATGAGGTACCCGCAGACATGGCAAATAACCAATTTGAGTTCATCTATGAGCCTTTATCGTTCGTCGACACGACACAGGTGATTTGGGAACTTGAGTAATACTATGAATATTGTCGTTGATACGTGTGTTCTTTTAGACATATTCTTCAAGAATAGAAGTCGGCATTCTAAAGCTAAGAAAATTGGTGAGTATGCAATAGAAAATAATATCACAATTACAGTGACATTATTTTCGATATTCGAATTTTCTAGCGGCTCAAAACAAGAACGTCATAATGGGAGCACAGAATACAAAGGGATAAATGAAAAGAATGCATTAAAACTAAATGCATTGGATATTAACCAAGAATTTTTTCGTAAATATTTTAATGCCAAATTGCCATATATAAAGGCGGGTGATTGCTTATTATTAAGCATTGCTTATAAAGATAAAATTCCATTAATAACTGAAGATAATCATCTTTATAAAAAAGCAAAAGAACTCAATCTCGAAGTTTATAACATTGGGGAATATATAAAAAAAGTAAATATCGGCTAATTAAATAATATGAAAAAAACAAAGGATAATAATCGTATTGATTTTAGAAATTACAAAGCATATTTTGATAACTTAAATGACATTTTGCCATCTAAGGAACTTGCTGAACTTGCCAAAACTCTAAAAGATTATGAGAAAAGAGAACAGGAGGTAAGCACGGCAATAAAAAATCTTACTGATCCGCTTGTGAGCTTAGGGTATGAATTAGATAAGTTAGAAGAGCAATATGATGGCATTTTAGACATCAAAATCAGTAATTTACTGGAATCACAATATAGTGCGAGCAAAATAAAAAATTTTTTCAATAAGAAACTACAAAAAAATAAAAGAAAACACATTATAAATAAAGCTGTTCAAGCTCACTTTGATACTAATTTTATTCTATCCATACCTGTACTATTAACTCAAATAGATGGCTTATTTTTTGAGATTCACATTAGTGTTCCTAAAGATATCAAAGGTTATACTGCTATTTGTGATGAATGTATGACCAAATTATGTAAAGAATGTGCAAAGAAAAACCAAAGACAAAAACCAACTATTAGAAATATCATTCAATATCTTTCAAAAAAGGAGAACGAGTTTACTAATAATAAGGTATTATTTGATGTAATTGAAGATGTGTTTGGTGAATTTAGAAATGATATTTTACATGGAAGAAAAATTGACTATGCTAACAAAGAATTATCCTCTCGACTCATATTGATATTAATGAATATAACTAATAATCTTTAGGTGTAGCTTGTG
The DNA here is from genome assembly GCA_041648895.1 of Patescibacteria group bacterium. Lineage (GTDB taxonomy): Bacteria > Patescibacteriota > JAHJAL01 > JAHJAL01 > JAHJAL01 > JBAZOB01. The sequence goes on along the minus strand of JBAZOB010000003.1, from coordinate 11,893 downwards.
ATAGTTCGAGCGTTTTTAGCTTGTTATTAATATTAAAACTCTTTATTCATAATGCTGTCATCTTCTAGCTCTGTCAGAATAACTTTTCGTCCACGCCTATCTCTTGTTTGATAATCTTCGAGTTTAGAGTCATCGGATTCTTTGACTATATTTAATACATTACCCAAATTATCTTCCCCCTCATTTTGATCAGTCTTTATATCATCGCTCATTAGCTTGGATTTAATTATTATTACCTATCCATTATAATAAATTAGTAAAGGTTGAGGATAGGGACCTTCGGTTTTACGTTTCCTTCCTCGTAAACCTCCTCGAGTATCTTCTTGGCCTGATTCATCTTCTTGATCCATTCTTCATCATACAGAAAATCGAGTTCGAGGAGAGTTACTTTAGGCCGACTTTTTTAATTACAAATAAGAGAAGAATATTCTTAATTCTTAATTCGTAATTAATTATGTACCGAAAACGAATAAACCAATTAGTAGAAGACCTATCCAAAAATAAAATTGATTTGGCTTTTATTGCCAACCCACAAAACATATACTACTACTCTGGTTTTTCACCAGAGATAGAGGGCAATATCCAACCAATGTCCGATCCGGAAGTTTTTCTTATTATCCACCGAAAACAACAATATATACTAGGCGACTCTCGACTAAAGAGAGAGTTAAAAAAATATAAAGATTTTACCTTTATAGAAATTCCCGCCCCCGCGAGTGGCCATACTATCGGCAATATTATCAAAAACGTCGCCGGCAAAGGTCAGATCGGTCTTGAATATCAACACATTTCCTATTTTGACCTCAATCAAATTTACCAAGTCATTAACCCTAAATTAACTACCGACATCTCTGAGATCATCGATCTAGCCAGAACCATTAAAGACGAAACTGAAATTAAACTACTCAAAAAAGCCGCTCAGATTACCTCCTTGGGATACAAACACGCCCTCTCGCTGCTTCGGCCCGGCATAACTGAAATAGAAATCAGTCGAGCCATCAGTGTCTTTTTTCTCCAGTACGCTGATGGCAATAGTTTTGAACCAATCGTCGCTTTTGGAAGCAATTCCGCCATTCCGCATCATCACAGTAATCAAACTAAAATAAAAAATGGTAATATTTTACTCATCGATCTGGGGTGTAAATACCAGGGATACTGTGGTGATATGACTCGCGCCATTTACCTAGGACAACCATCCCCTGAATTCACCACCCGCTATCAAATCTTACTGCAAATCCAAAACAAAACCATTAAACAAATTAGGCCTGGCACCACTAGCGGCGAAATCGATAATTTTGTGCGTTCAGCACTCAAGCCACATCATCTAGAATCGAACTTTATCCATGGCACCGGCCACGGCATTGGTTTAGCCATCCACGAAGCCCCCTCTCTCAAACCAAAAATTACCACCAAATTAACCAACAACATGGTTTTTTCCATCGAGCCCGGACTCTATTTCCCCGGCTGGGGCGGCCTACGTCTGGAAGACATCATTTATCTCAAAAATGGCCAACCAGTCAATATCACTCCCAGCTCCAAACGATTGAGTTGGATTGAAATATAATTCATATGCCCGAACTACCCGAAGTCGAAACAATCCGCCGTGATTTAGCCAAAGCAATTATCAATAAAAAAATTGTGGATATTGTGATTGGTAAAAAAAAATTAATAAAAAATAGCCTGAAAACTTTTAGTCGAGATTTATACCACCATAAAATTACCCAGATTAATCGGGTGGGAAAACTACTGATATTTGCCCTTGATAATAAAAAATACCTGCTGATTCATTTGAAAATGACCGGACAATTAATTTATCAGCACTGCCAAACCATCGTCGCCGGCGGCCACAACTATCCCCCACTAGGCCTTTGCTTACCCAATCAATATTCACATATCATTTTTACCTTTGCTGATCATTCGCAATTATTTTTCAACGACCAACGTCAATTTGGATATTTGAATACGGTCAACCATAGACAACTCCAAACCATAGTCAATGAATACGGCATTGAACCCCTGGCGAAAAATTTTACCCTGGCCAGTCTGACCAAAGCCCTCGCCAATAAAAAAACCGTCATCAAAACCACTCTTTTGAACCAAAAAAATATCGCCGGCATTGGCAATATCTACGCCGACGAGATTTGTCATGAGGCCAAAATTAAACCCCAACGAACAACCAATAAACTAACCGCCACCGAAATCAAAAAATTATTTTTATCCGCCAATAAAATTATTAAATATGCCATCAAATATCGCGGTACCACCTTCAGTGACTATGTTGATTCCCAAGGAGCAAAAGGAAATTATAGCCAACATCTGAAAGTTTACGGCCGAGAGGGAAAAATCTGTCTCTCCTGCCATCAGGCCAAAATTAAAAAAATAAAAATTGCCGGCCGTGGCACCCACTACTGCCCCCACTGTCAAAAATAAATTATGAATTATAAATGACAATATTGTAGGGGCGGGTTTCAAACCCGCCCCTACAATATTGTCATTTATAATTCATAATTTATTTGTCCATTATTAACACATGCGTAAAAATATTATCTAGCTAACCTTTAACTTTTATGTTGTTTTATGTATATAATTATAATGTATAATTTTATACTACCAACGAGGGCTGTTCGAATATGAAAAAGCAACCAGAACATAAAACTGTTCGCATCGGTAAACTTTATAGTAAGTTATCCGGACAGGACCACCTAACTCATGTTGAACATTATGTTCCCAGTAAGACCTCCCAAAAAAACCATGGTTGTTTATTCTTCGTCCTCGATATTCATCACCCCCAAAAAGATTCCCAAAAAATATTTGATACCATCGTTGAAGCGACTATCAAAAATTACTACAAGAATCTCGATGATCCACTCACTTCTTTAGAAATTGCTCTCCGCTACGTCAATGAAAGTTTGGCCGAAGCTGCCGAACAAGGTAATTCTCATTGGATAGACAACCTTAACGCCGTCATCGCCGTCGTCAGCAATCACGATATTCACCTCACCCAAACCGGAACTTGTGAGGCTTTTTTGATAAGAAATAAAATTATCAGCCACATTACCGAAGGCTTGTCAGATAAAAATGAAGATAAACACCCACTGAACACTTTTGTTAACATCTCCAGCGGCAAAATGATTCTTGGCGATCGCATTATCATTTCCACCGAGCAACTGTTCAATAATATCTCTCTCGATCGCCTACGCCGTTTAGCAGTCCAACACAATCCTACCACTTGTGTGGCGGAGATTGCCCGTATCCTGGCTCAAGAAAACATTCGCAGCATTGGTACGATTATGATGGAAGCCACCACTGAAGAAAAACTAGCCAAAGAAGTAGTCAAACCCCAACCCGAAGAAGTTATTCTTCAAGATAAAAAGAATGAAGGCACTAAATTCTCCGTCATTACTGAACAAGCAAGAAATTTCTTTGCTCAAATTGGCGCTTCTATCAACAAAATCACCAAAAAAATCGCTGCTCGCTCCCAACCCAAAACAGAAAATCAGGATAATCACAATCAAAGAAAACCCAAAAAAGCCCCCGTGATTAAACACGGCAAACCAACTAAAACTCCGCGCCGCCTCGATACCAAAACCAACTTGCTCCAAAAAATAAACCAAAAACCCGGCCAAAAACAATACTATATTGCCGGCGCCATTATTATTCTAATTATCATTTTAGGTTTCAGTATTACCTATATTCGCAACCGCCAAAATTTAAACAACAAAAAGAATTCCGTTGACAATATTCTGACCCAAGCCGATGATCTAGCCAGCCAGGCCGACAATGCCATGATTGTTGGCGACAACAATGGGGCTAAAAGTAAATATTCAGAAGCCCTTGAACTATTGGCATCAATTGAGTCATCGCCATTTTTTAGTGAAGAAATAACTTCCCTCAACAATAATATCTATTCCAAACTTGACGGAGTTGACCAGATATCCCGCCTCAACACCAATGAGCCATTGGCCGATCTAAGCAGTATTTCTGAAGAAAAATACCATGGCCTCTTCCGGATCGATGACAATCTCTATAGTTTTGCCCACGATATCGCCAGCATCAATTTTACCAGTGGTAAAATCACCAACATCACCGGCTTTGACATCAACAACTTCGTTGATGCTTCACTAGCCAACAACTCGACCAATCTAATCTTTTACCACCAGGGACTGATGCAAAAGTTTGACCCCAGCGGCAATACCCTGATCGATATTTCCACCCTCGATTCAGCCTGGCAACCAGCCGTTAGCCTCGCCACCTACTATGACAACCTCTACCTTTTATCTCCCGCCGCCAATCAAATCTTTAAATATTCCACCTTGGGTGGCACCAGTTATTCCACCGCCAGTGATTACATTGTCAATGCCGGCGCCCTGGACCTCTCCAACGCCACCTCACTCGCCATCGATGGCGCGATATATGTTCTCAAATCGGACGGCAATATAATTAAATTCATCAAAGGGGAAGCATCCGAATATAAATTATCCGGCCTGCCTGAACCATATAGCACCCTATCTAATCCCAATCATATTTATACCGACGAAGACTCCGACTTTATCTATATCTCTGATCCCAACAACAAACGTATTTTACAATTTAAAAAAGATGATGGTTCATACATTCAGCAAGTCGTTGGTGATAACCTGGGTGATATCGACTATTTTGTCGTCAATGAAAAAATAAACACCATCTACCTCTTGGCTGATAACAAAATATATTCAGTCATTATAAAATAATTACATCTTTTCCACTACTTCAATTCCCATCAAAGAAAGCCCAATCCGCAAAATCTGCGCCACCGCCAAAGACAAAACCAAACCAGATTGCCGATCAATCTCATCCTTGGCATCTAAAATTCGCCGGTGGTGATAGTAACTGTTGTACAATTGGGCCAGAGTATACAAATATTTAGCTAAAATAGCCGGATTATATTCTTCGGCTACTTTTTTGATGACGGTACTAAAACGCGCCAGCTGGGTCATAATTTCCAGATACTCATCACTACCAACAAATTGACTCCAATCCACCGCCGGCCAGGCATCCAAACCAGATTTCTGCCAGATGCTCATCACCCGGGCATAGGTATACAATAAGTAAGGTCCGGTATCTCCCTCAAATTTAATCGCTTCCTCTTTATTAAACAGAATCACTCGATTCTTATCTTGATTTAAAAGATTATATTTCATCGCTGCCTGCGCGATTTTCTCCGCTCGCTTGTCTAATTCCATCGCCGGCAAATCAGCTTCCCGAATAGCAATCTGTTCTTTGGCCAAAATATGCAACTCATCCAATAGATCATCCATTTTAACCACCGTACCGCGGCGGGAACTCATTTTACCACTTTTCAGATTGACCATGCCGTAAGCCAAATGGTAATTCTTCTCGCGATCAACAATCTCAAATTTATCCAACAACTCAAACAAAACATCAAAATGATATTTCTGCTCATCGGCCACTACATATATTGACCAATCTAGCTGCAAATCAGCAAATTTCTTTTTGGCTAAATACAGATCCTGCACGATATAGACTGAAGTGCCGTCCCGACGCTGGAGAATTTTTTTACCCAATTGTTTCGCTTCCAAATCCACCTCAATCGCTCCATCCGCCAGACGATAGCAATAACCCTTTTTTAGAGCCTTTTCGATAATCTCTTTACCATGTTGATACAAATCGGACTCATAATAGATTTGATCATATTCTATCCCATAACGCCGAAAAGTTTCTTCCACGCCTTCATAAAACCATTTAGTCATTTTTTTCCATAACGCCAGCACCTCATTATCACCTTCTTCCCATTTTTTCAACATGACCTGCGCCTCTTTTTCCAAAGACTCGTCGGCCACTGATTTTTGGGTAAACATGGCATAATATTTACCAACAAAGTGATCCGGTTTTAAACCCTCATCGGCTGGTGTCGAATTATTACCCCATTTCTGATAGGCCAACATTGATTTACATATATGTACCCCTCGATCATTAAACAAGTTGATCCGCACCACCTCATAACCAGCAAATTTCAACACCTGACTCATGCTCCAACCCAAAGAAGCATTGCGAGCATGGCCAATACTCAGCGCTTTATTGGTATTAGGTTGCACGAACTCAATCCCAATTTTTTGTCCCTGCGCCGGTAGACTACCGTACATATCTTTACCAGCATCCAATTCGGTTTGTAAAAAAGGCAAAAATACCCGGCCGTCAACCAGAAAATTAACATAAGGACCAGTCGCGACCACTTCACCAACCAAACCACCATTAGTATTGGCAAAATTACCAGCAATTTCGGCCGCGATGTTCGCCGGATTCTTTTTATATTCCCGCGCCAAAACATGACAAGCAAAAGCCAAATGACCCCGCACCCCCGCCGGCGGCGTTTCCAACACCATTTTGTCTTCCGCTATTCCTTGTTTCTTTAAATAATCAACTACTTCGGTTCTAAATTTTGACCAAATATAATTCATATATTTATAATTACGAATGAAAAATTACAAATTACAAATAATGAATTGCATTGGTCATATATCATTTATTTTAATTATATGGCTAGCCATAAAACTTACCATTATTAGACAGTTCCACATTCACACCACCCGGCCAAACATTTGCTGCCATTAATTAAAATAAATGATATATGACCAATGCAATTCATTATTTGTAATTTGTAATTTTTCATTCGTAATTATAAAACAAACCTCGCCCAACGCCTTTTCCCCACCCGCAGCACACTCTTATCGACTGGAACAAATGAATAATTCACATCCAGGATTTTGTCGCCATCAATTTTCACCGCCCCCTGCTCAATCATCCGCCGCCCATCAGTTTTCGATGCCACCAATTTATGATCAGTTAAACAATCAAGCAAATTGATCGATTGACCAGACAAAAACTTAATTTCCAACATCTCTTCCGGTTCTTCGTTTCGTGAAAAAACCCGATTAAACTCCGTCGCTGCTATTTCCGCCTCGTCTTCATTATAATATAGTCGCACAATATCGGAAGCCACCCGCGCTTTAATATCACGCGGGTTTGAACCCTGATCCAACTCTTTGGCTAACAATTTATAATCCAGATCAGTCGCCAATTTGGCCCAACCAACTATCAACTCATCCGGAATTGACATCGCCTTGCCATACATCTGGCTCGGTTTATCTTCTAAACCAATATAATTTCCCAGTGACTTACTCATTTTTTCATGCCCATCCGTCCCCAACAGTAACGGCACCGTAATAATGGCTTGCGGAATTTGATCAAATTTTTCCTGGAAAAATCGGCCCATCAATTCGTTAAACAATTGATCCGTCCCCACAATTGTCAAATCAGATTCCATCATGACTGAATCATAGCCTTGCAAAATGGGATACATCATTTCATGCATGTAAATTTCTTGTCCATTTTTGATCCGCTCCTGAAACATATCCCGATCAATCAATTTAGCGTGAGTCACCAATGTCAACAAGGACAAAAAATCATTCAATTTCATCTCATCCCACCAGCCTCCCTGGCAATCTTTCACAAAAGGCAATTTGGTACCATTGGCCCAGATTGACGTTTTGTCTGAATCCAAAATCCTAAACACCGCCGCTGCGTAGGACAAAGCATTGGCTTTCACTTCGGTTTGATCCAAAACTTGCCTCGCCTTGGACTTGCCACTCGGATCGCCAATCCGGCCCGTGAAATCACCAATCAAAAACTGGACCTCGGCGTCCAAGAGATCTTGAAATTTACGCATGACTCGCAGCTCCACCGCGTGTCCCAAATGCAAATCCGGTTTGCTGGGATCAGCGCCATATTTAATCTTTATTTTCTGACCAGCTTTAATCTTTTTTTCCAGTTCATCCCAACCAATAATTTGTTCCGCCCGCTCCCCCACCCATTTTTTTAATTCTAATATTTTTTTCATAAAAATAATTAATGACAAATTACAAATTACAAATGACTAATTGCATTAGCCATATATCATTTATTTTAATTATATGGCTAGCCATAAAACTTACCATTATTAGACAGATCCACATTAACACCACCGGCAATACATTTGCTGCCAATAATTAAAATAAATGATATATGGCTAATGCAATTAGTCATTTGTAATTTGTAATTAAAGTTAATATCCTCCCGTTACATATTATAGTATAATGAAAATTGATAATATTAACCATATGAATAAAAAATATATGATTGTATCAAGCGTCTTCAAATGGGTGTGGCAAATTGCCTTATTTCTGTTTTCTCTGACCATTTTAGCCACCTCCATTCTTTTTTATAGTTTATCATCAGAACTCCCCGATCCCTCCAAGCTGCAGGAAAGACAAATAGCTCAATCTACCAAAATATACGACCGTAATGAAAAGTTGCTCTATGAAGTTCACGGTGACATCCAACGGACTCTAGTATCCATCGACGATATGCCCAAGCATCTCAAAGATGCCATGATCACAACCGAAGATCGCGATTTTTACCAACATATTGGTTTTAATCCCCGCCGTTTCCTGGGCGCTGTCCTCAATAATCTACTCAACCGCGATATCTATGGTGAGGGTGCCAGCACCATTACCCAACAACTAGTAAAAAACACCATGCTAACCAGTGAAAAGACATATACCCGCAAAATCAAAGAGCTAATCCTATCCATCGAAATCGAACAGCGCCTCTCCAAAGAAGAAATATTGCAGATATACCTCAACGAAATTCCTTTTGGTAGTACCGCCTACGGTGTCCAAGCGGCCAGCGAAATATATTTCGACAAGAATGTCCAAGATTTGACCATCGCTGAAGGCGCGGTTTTGGCCGCCATTATTCAAGCCCCATCATACTATTCGCCCTACGGTAATCACACCGACGAACTATCACAGCGTCACCACTGGATTCTGGGACAGATGCACGAGCTCGGCTATATTGATCAACAACAGCTCGACGAAGCCCTAAGCGAACAAATTCAATTCAAACGTCGCCAGGAAAATATTCAGGCCCCACATTTTGTCTTCTATGTCCTGGAACAGCTGGAACAAAAATATACCCAAAAGGAAATCGAAGAAAGCGGTTTAACCATTATTACCACCCTCGACTTAGATAAACAAAACAAAGCACAGGAAATTCTCACCCGCCATGCCGACGCCAACGCGATTAACTTCAACGCCAACAATGCCGCCCTCGTTTCCATTGACCCCAAAACCGGCCAAATATTAGTAATGGTCGGCTCCCGAAACTACTGGGATACCGACAACGACGGTAACGTCAACGTGGCCACTGCCAAACGTCAGCCCGGATCATCATTTAAACCATTTGTTTACGCGATTGGCTTTATGGATAAATGGTTTCCCGGCAGTACTCTCTATGACTTAAAAACCGATTTTGGTGGCGGTTACGCCCCCGATAACTATGACAAAGCCACTCGTGGACCAGTCACCATCCGCACCGCCCTGCAAAACTCCCTCAATATCCCCGCCGTCAAAATGCTGGCTTTGGTCAGTCTGGAAAAAACTATCAAAATAGCCAACGACATGGGTATCGAATCCTTGAACGACCCGGACCGCTATGGATTATCTCTAGTATTGGGTGGCGGTGAAGTCAAATTACTTGAACTAACCAACGCCTACGCTACCCTCGCCAATAAAGGTAAATATAATCCGGTTTCTAGCATTTTAAAAATCACCGATGCCAATAACAATATTCTGGAGGAATGGACGGAAGAACAAAAGAATCAAAATCAAAAAGAAATATTTCCCGAACCAGTTGCCTATCTAATCACCAACGTTTTATCCGACAATGTCGCCCGCACCCCCACTTTTGGCTCCACTAGTCCCCTGCAACTTGGTGACCGTCCGGTAGCTGCCAAAACCGGTACCACCGATGAATTTCGAGATGGTTGGACATTGGGATACACCCCATCGGTAGTAACCGGCGTCTGGACAGGTAATAATGACAATACCTCCATGTACGGGGAAACCGGCGTCTACATTGCCGCTCCCATCTGGAATGAATACATGCATTACCTTCTCGACAATACCCCGATTGAACAATTTGATAAACCCGACGGCATCGTTAGTATCAGCGTCGATAAATACTCCAATCAGAAGCCGGTCACCGGTTCACCAACCAATACTGACCTCGGCGCCTCCTGGCACCAGCCAACTGAATATTCCAGCGACGTGACTATTTATCGCGTCTGCAAATCCAACGGTTTACTAGCCGACGATAGTATTCCGGCCAATTTAACCGAAGAAAAAGTTTACCGCGTCATTCATTCCGAAATGCCCGACGACCCTAACTGGGAAAAACCAGTCCAAGGTTGGGCCGCCGGTGCCAATCTTTCTTCCCCCCCACCCACCGAAAAATGTACTCTTGACGCCATTAAACCGAGTATCAACATCACCTACCCCGGGGAAAATTCGACCATCAATAGCATTCTAAACATTAGCACCACCGTCAACGCCCCGGGCGGGGTCAAAACCATTGAATTCTATTTTGATGGCACATCCATTGGCCAAACCTCTTTGGAACCATATTCGTTGATATACGATGTTTCTTCCGTCAATTCCGGCCAACATCACCTTGCCGTCAATTTAATTGATAACTTTGATCTATCCGCCTCCGATTCAGTCGATATCAACATTTCCAATACACCCGATACTAGCGCCCCCAGCTTAACCATAAATTCGCCCACCAATGGTGGCACTCTCGGTTCCAGCAATTTCCCCTATATTATCCAAGCCACCGCCACCGACGATCAAACCGGTATCAACCGGGTTGAATACAAAATTAATTCCACTCCCTACTCAACGGTCAGTTCGCACACCAACAATATATTTTCCACCACCTGGACCTACCCCGGTAGTGGCAACTATAACATTGTAGTCATCGCTTTTGATAACGCTGGTAATTCCAAACAAAAAAGTATCAATCTAACCGTCCAATAATGAATTCCCACCCACCCGTCAAACCACAATTCATCCAATTTTTTGAAAGCCTAGCCCTACCCATTAAATTACTCTTTGACAAAGAGGTACCTTGGCTAGCCAAACTTCTACCCATCACCGCCTTTATCCTTTATCTAATATTACCTTTTGATTTTATCACCGACTATATCCCAGTTTTAGGAAGTATCGATGATGCCGCCGTCTTGACCGGCTGTGCATATCTTATTGTTAAACTTACCCCCGAATCGGTCTTGAAAAAATATTATCAACCACCCCAAACTGAAGAAAAAATCATCGACGTTAGCACGAAAAAACCAAAGAAATAATTTTAAATTTAAAATATAAAATTAAATAAATAATAATATTACCTAAAGGAGCATTATGAAAAAAATACTTGGCGCCCTACTGTCAATGTTACTCGTTTTACCCCTGACCGCCCACGCCACCACCAAAATTAATAATTCAGATCTGGACCCCACCCACTATCACGCCAGTTGGCACTCACAATCTACTTACTTAAACCTCAGTCCCGAGGAAATAACCACCGTTTGGGTTAAATTCAAAAATACCGGTACCGCCACTTGGTACAATTCCGGCGATCATCCTATCCGCCTTGGTACCTCTCACGCCCTTGATCGCACCTCCAACTTTTACAAACACACTTGGATTTCAGCCAACCGAACCACTAACTTAAAAGAGACCGAGGTCAAACCGGGTGGATATGGCACCTTCGAATTTTATCTCAAAGCTCCCAATGAAAACGGCGTCTACCAAGAATATTTTCAACCCGTCGCTGACGGTATTACCTGGATGGAAGACTGGGGAGTATTCTGGAAAATTGAAGTGACCGGCGCCAGCCAAAACACCGCTGAAGACAATCTGCAATATGACAACCAAGACGGATACCATGCCTCTTTTTATTCACAAAGTGATGAAAATATCACTCTCAACCCCGGCGAATATCAATCCGTCTGGGTTAA
>JBAZOB010000002.1:0-64977 GCA_041648895.1 Patescibacteria group bacterium | reverse complement strand
TTGATAATCAGATTGATCAACAAATTCAGCGTCAAATGTCTTGGGGCCATCATTTTGACTATCGGCGATGGCTTGTTCGATGACGTCGGGAATTAATTCATAATATTTGGCTCCGGGACAGGAAGTGGCGTTGACATCACGATGTCCTACCACGGTAGGATAGGTTTTTCCATTGATTTCGACTGTTCCTTCCAAATCAAGATTGGTTTGATAACTGACGAAGGAAATAATATTGGCCACTGCACCCTGACTATCTTGAACCGGAGCTACTTCTTCATAGTTACCAAGAACGGAAATGCCGACACTGCCGGAGTTAAAACCTTCAGCGTGCGCCGCGACGCTGCCCAAACCACCCTTGCGCCCCTCATAGATATTGCCATGCTGGTCAACAATATAGTTGTAGCCAATATCGCCCCAGCCCCGATCGACAGTATGGTAATAATAGATACCACGGATAGTGGCTTCCGGGTCGAGAGGAGAATTATCATTGGTGGCGGTGTGATGGAGAACAATTTGATCAATCGCCTCATGTTCCATATCTTCATCCCAGAACATGATGGACTCATCGGCGCCCCATTCGGTGCGAGTGATGACATTAAATTCTTCTTGGGCGGCAGCGGGAGCAACTAAGCGGGAATTAATCTGGGCCGCGGGATCGGTGGGATCGAGAGCGACCAATTTAACATTTTTAATATTGCTCAGAGCAGTTTGATTGTCCGGAGCAACTTGAATTTGATAATGAAAATAACTTGACTGCTGATCCAAGCCATAGGGATCAGTGAATAATTCCAAATCATCGGCCTCTCTTTCTGACAAATAGAGGGGGTGCCAAGCGGACCAGGTGATATTGTCGGCGCTAGATTGATAGGAGAGTCGATAATCGACCGCGGATGGAGTATATAAAGATATTTTGAGGGCGATCATCCAGGCCGGAATCTCGGACGTGATTAAATCAGAAGTATAGAGCCAAGATGGTTGGTCGGCGCTCATTATGCCGGCCAATAGTGACAGATCATCTTCCTGGCTGGACGCCCGGACACTGACAGGTGAATTTTCTTGACTATGAGTTGAGTAAAGATTGGAGAATGGAAAAATAATCAAAGCAGCTATATAGAGCTTAAAAATGAATTTTTTCATATTTAGTTAATAAATATTTATTAATGATATTACACTATTTTTTGAGGGCATTTTTTATTTTTTTGCCTTTTTCCTGATTGGTGCGAGCGATAAATTTACTTTTTTTCTGCCGCTCAAAGCTCGGATTGGCCTCGGCGGGCATGAAAATATCCTTGGATTGTTTTTTGGATGATTTTTTAGGCATTTTTGTTAGTTAATGAATTTTAAATTTTAAAATAATTATAAATGATTAAATTTTATAGGCTAAAACGTTCCTGTCTTTATGCTGTTTTTAAATTTAGACATTTAGAAATTTTAAATTATTTTAAAATTTAAAATTTAAAATTTAAAATTCGTTACTGATATTCTCCAGTCACATCAATATAAATAATTTTCCACAGTTCGGAAAGGGTCAGGTAAACGGCGCGGTCATTTTGCCACCAGGCGATTTTACGCCAGAACTCATCGGTAGCTGACTGGTTAATAATGGTAAAATCAGGACCCATGACATGCTGAAAAGTCATTTTGGAGCGGCGTTGATGATAGGGGCTGGTAACAAGAATAATTGAATTAATATCTAACTTGGTAAAGACCGACTGGAGATTGATAGCGTTTTCGTAGGTACTGGTCGATGCTTTCTCGGTAATAATATTACCGGCGGGGATGTCATATTCTTCAAGGGCGATTTTTTCCATGGCTTCGGCGTTGGAGATACTGTCGGGATCAAGAGCATCGCCGGAAAAAATAAGCAGGGGCGCATAGCCATCTAAATAAAGGTCAATTCCTCTGGTAGTGCGAGTGAAAGTCTCACCCCCGCTAATTACTACAATGGCGTCGGCGGGCGAAAGTGGATCTTGGGGAGAAAGATAGAAACCAATGGCAATAATGCCAACGGAAAAAGCGATAATTGCGATTACTAACGTGACGAGCAGTCCGGTGATTTTATTCATGGATATAGTATATTTTTTTCCATGTTAATTATAACATTAGTGGAGGTTAAATTTGGATTAAGGAATAAGAAAAAACGTTGATAAATACCTGGCTGATTAAACAAAAAACGGGGTGCTATGGATATATTGTTGATATTGGGGATTTTGTTTCAATAGTTCTGCTTCCTCGGTACGGCAGACGGTGATATATTTGTAGATCAATATGGGCGTGAAGATGATGGTCAAAATGGTGGGCCAGCCAATAAACCAGCCAAGGACGATTAAAATGAAACCGAGATATTGCGGGTGGCGGGAATACTGATAAATGCCCACAGTAACCGGCTGATCTTTTTTGATATTGAAATAGAGAGTGACCCAACCCCAGATGATTAAAATCATGCCAATGGCCATGATGACGGCGGCGTAGGCCATGGGCAGATCCATGCCGAAGCCAACTCCGAATAGATGAAAGCCAACCACATTATCTGGGAGTATCACGTCGCTGGCCAAGAAATATTTGGCGGCAAAAAGTATGGTTAACGGGATGCCGTACATTTCGATAAACAAGGATACAAAAAAAGCGCCCACCAGGCCATATTCCATCCAGGGAGCGCGGCGGCGGTAAGACAAGGGAATCAAAAAGGCGCAAAATAATACTATACTAATTAGCACCACATGCCATTCTTGGGTAATAACGCGTGAGATGACATTGCCGGTCAGATAGACATAGAAATGTTCGTAAAATTCGTGATAATAGTAGATAGGGAAAATAATTATTATTAACAATAATAGTCGTAAGATGGGATTAATAATTTTAATTTTTTGATTGATCATGAATGCTTATTCTTTCTCCCACAGCCCATGAACATTGCAATAGGCGCGGATTAAATAGGTTGGAGCGGATAGACAAAAGGTGGCTTCGGGTTTATCGCCGGGGTTAAGAAATTGTTGGTAAGATTGTCCATCGGCCATGATTTCAATCCACTCGATATAATGCGTATCTTCCATGGGATGGAGCACTTCCCCAACTCGGACATGAATGAATTGATCATCTTTTTCCACCACGGGCAGATGTTTCTCGACCCCTTCGTCCATATTTTTAGCCGTAAATAAATGCATATCTTCCCCGCAACAAACCAGAGTACCTCCGCCGGAGTGCAAAACTTCGACCACGTTACCGCAAACGTTACATTTGTAGACACCTCTAATTTTGGCCATATTTTTTTAATTAATAATTAATTCTTATTTTAATTATAGTTTATAATTTATCTGCAAGAAAATAAAAGAATATCGCGTATTAAATATTGAAAGTGACGCTTATTGATTAATGCAGTTGTAACCATTATGACTCTGGGATCGGATTATTCCGATGAACAATTAGCCAAGGCGGCAGTTGATGATGAAGCGGCATTTTATAAATTGATGCAACGTTATGAGCATAAATTGTTGCGCTATATTCGCCGCATTATTAAAATTAATCAAGAAACGGCGGAGGATATTTTGCAGGAGACATTTATTAAGACTTATCGCTACCTTAATAATTTTGACCCCAGCCTGAAGTTTTCCAGCTGGATTTATCGGATTGCCCACAATGAAGCCATTGGTTATTGGCGTCGGCAGCAAAGAAACGTTAAATATATTAGTATCGACAAGGAAGAGAATGGTTTGGCCAACACCCTCGCCGACGATGAGACAATTAGCAGTGAACTGCATGATAAGGAGCGGCAAGAAAAAATAGTTGAAGTAATTAATTTGTTGCCGGAAAATTATCGTGAAGTTTTGATTCTGCGATACTTGGAACAAAAAGATTATGAGGAAATTAGTGATGTTTTGCATAAACCGGTGGGAACAGTTTCGGCGCTAATCCATCGGGCCAAAGATAAGATTAAAAAATTAGATAAGGAACATAATTTAAAGGATTTGATTTAAATGATTAGTTTAAATTAATTCATAATTTATTATGGACAAAGATAACATCAAAATCAGCGACAAGGTAATTGACAAGATCAAGCAGGAAAATGTGAAACCAATTCCCCGTTGGCATTTTTGGCTGCAGCACGGTTTTCTGTGGGTATTGTTGGTTATTCTATTATTGCTGGGAGCAATTTCGCTCGGAATTACTTTTTTTGAGCTAACCGATGTTGAATGGGGGCTGCGGCCGATGTTGGGCATTGGTTTGGGGCATTGGTTATTTAGCTTCTTCCCTTATTTTTGGTCAGCAATTTTGATAGTAGTTGCTGTTTTGGCATATTATAATTTTCTCAACACTCCCAAGGGTTATCGTTATCCTAAATACCAGGTAATTTTATTTGGTTTGATATTAATAATTTTGACGGCAGGGGCTTTTCATTATGCCGGCTTGGCCAAAAAAGCACGAAATTTCTTGCACGATCGGGCACCAATTTTTCAAAATTTTATGCCCAATAAGGATCAACTATATTATTTGCCCGATCAGGGTCTGTTGGCGGGGAAAATTATTGATATAAATGATGAGTCATTAACTTTAAAAACCATCGATCCTCATGATTGGAAAGTTGATATTGGTGAGGCGAAGATTCCTCCGGGAAAAAAATTGGAAAATGGCCAAAAGATAAAAATATTGGGCAAAAAAACCGGTGAGTTTGAATTTAAGGCGGAAGAATTTCGACCCTGGCAGGCGGGTGATATGTTGAGACTAAATAATATGCCTAAGGGTTTTATGGGTGGTCCGAAGAATTAATATAGTAATTTTTTTGCAAGAAAATGGGGCCACCGGACGTACTACCTACTGAAAGCAGGAGTCTATAGGTCGAACTGCGCATGAGAACGGGATCCCATTTTACTAAATTAGTCAAATTAAAAAGGAGAATGATTATGAATAAAATATTAACCGGTCTGATTACCGGAGGAGTTATCTTAACCACCGCCGCTGGCGCTTTGGCCTTTTCAGGTAATGCCGATAATCCTGGTCAAATGAGCCAAATTCGTGAAGAAGTTGAAGCGGCTATGGATGCCGGCGACTATACTACCTGGAGTCAATTAGTGGCCGATAGTCCGCGGGGAGATAAATTATTGAGTGTGATAAACGAAAATAATTTCGCCCAGTTTGCCGCGGCCCATCAACTGATGGAGTCTGGTGACAAAGAAGGCGCGAAAGCCATTATGGATGAATTGGGCTTGAGCGATGTCATGGGGCCAAAATATGATATGGCAGACAGGCAGGCAGTTATGGACGCAATCAAGAATGGCGACTTTGAGGCCTGGAAATCAATTATTGAAACTCGTGAATATGGCTCGCAGTTACTTGATTTGGTTGATGAAAACGCCTTTAATTCATTAAGCCAAATTCTTGAATTCGCTCATAATAGTGACAATGGTTATGGAAAAGGAATTATGGGTGATCTAGGCTTTGGTGGTGGACGGATGAGAATGGGTGGTATGATGTAAAGCAAAACGCTGACAAGCGCAGAAACGAAAAATTAAATAACCCGAAGATTTTGTTTCGGGTTATTTTTTTTATTTACACAAATGCGGACGGGGAGATTCGAACTCCCATAGGTTGCCCCACATGCCCCTCAAGCATGCGCGTCTACCAGTTTCGCCACGTCCGCTCTCGGTCGAGATCGCTTTCACCGCTACGCATGAGTCCCTATCGGGCCTCCTGCTTTGCTAATTAGAGCGTCTCTACCTTTCCCCAAAAATTTTCGCTGCCTGATCAATGCTCGCTACGCTCCGCTTGATCGGACGCTCACAATTTCTGGGGCCCCTAAAGATGAATTATTAAGATAATTAGGCAGTTTTCCAAACACGCTGGGTGTTGATATACCAATCACTGATAAATAAAAAGCGTTCAGCGGGATTGGAAGCGTGATCGACATTGATACCTTGAACAGATGGATTAACGGCATAAATGTAGTATGGCCGATAGAGAAAGATGGCTGGTTTTTCATCGGTAATCACTTCTTGAAATGGTAGGTAGTTATGAATGCGAGATTCGATATCGTTGGTTTGGCGACCATTTTCTAAATATCGATCGACTTCAACGTTGGTATAGTTGGATAAATTTAATCCTGGATCATTGATCTGACTGGAATGCCAATAAACATAGGGGTCGGGGTCGGCGCCCAGGTTTTCACCAAATAATAAAGCATCATATTGTCGGGGTTTGATGTATTGGCTTTCCAACTCGCCAATGGTAAACACGCCAACTTCGACTTGAATACCAATTTCCTGCCAGTTGGTTTGAATAATCCGGGATGCTAAAACGAATTCGGGGTTGTCGGAGGTAATCAAGTTAATTTTTAAGCGGACATTGTCTTTTTCTCGAACGCCATCACCATCAACATCAGTCCATTTACCTTGTTCCAGGACAGCTTTGGCTTTTTCTACATCACGATTAATATGCGCAATATCGGGATTATAGCCCATAAAGCCCTCCAAGATGGGAGTATCGATTACTTTTCCTTTGTTATAAACAGCCTCTTCGAGTATTCTCTCTCGGTCCAGACCATAATATAGGGCTTCTTTGATATAGGGATCGCGGAGAGTGGTGTTGGCGTCTTGATTGATAAAAATAGCCGTATATTGAGGCAAGGCAATATCATAATAACTGACGTTGGTTAGCATACCATCAGCCATGGGCCAGTCGGCGGTTAAGACATGGGCGATACTTAGGACTTCTTTTTGGCGATAGGCACTGTAAAGTGTCTGATAATCATCATAGAATTTGATAATAATTTTTGGAATATACGGCGCCTGGCCATAATAATCAGGGAAAGATTCCAGCTCAATGGAACTATAAACACCCTTTTTGTCAATTTTAATTTTACTGATTTTGTAAGGACCACTGCCAATGGGTTGGGAATTGAAGTCCATGGTGTCAATTTTGGCGGGATCGGCATTGGCAAAAATATGCGCTGGCAAAATACCAGTGGTGAGGTTGACTAAGAATGGTGAGAAAACTTCATTTAACGAAAACTGGATGGTTTGGTCATCAATTTTTTCCACCCTGACATCTTGCCAATTATTGGCTAAAGTACCCGGGTATTGTTCATTTTGAATAAGGTGAAAGGTGAGGACCACATCATCACTAGTTAGAGGCTCACCATCATGCCATTTTAAATTATCTTTCAGATAGACGGTGTATACTTTTTCATCCTCGGAAATATCCCAGTGATCAGCTAAATCACCAATCAGGTTATGATCCTGGTTATAGGTCAATAAGCCGGAAAAGATTAGTTGGCATAAATCACGGTCAACGTCATTGGTTTGAGAGAGGATGGGATTAATCATGCCCGGTTGCCCAGCCATGCCTTCAATAAACGTGCCACCAGTTTGGGGGGCGCTAGCGGTGTGATCTATATAGTATCGATAGCCAAAAAATATTAGACCGAAAACTACTAAAAAAATTAAAATATGCGGCAAATAGCGGCCAAGAAAAGAAAGAAGGTCGCGCGCATTTTTGGGCAAGATAAATTGTTTTGGCTTAAAACGTCGCCAGGATGAGCTCATGGTTGATGAGTATTATTTATTGGATCAACAAATTAACCACCGAGGAAACGATAAAAAGAGTGGCTAGAACAATGGTTCCCCAATGTAGAAATTTGTCTAATCCCCTTTTACTTTTATAGACATTACCGTCGCCACCAAAAACTCCACCCAGAGCCGAGCTTTTGTGCTGCAGGAGGATAAATAGTATCAATAAAACGCTAACGACAATTTGGGCAATTTGATAATAGGTTGGCATAGAATAATTTTAAATTTAAAATTAAAAATTACAAAAAAGGCGTGGACGGGATTTGCACCCGTGTACGCGGTTTTGCAGACCGCTACCTAGCTACTCGGTCACCACGCCCGATTATTTACTCGTGGTAAATTTGAGTTATAGGGTGCAGTTATTTTTATTGGGACAATAATAATCATAGCCTCAAACCATATAAAAAGCAATTTTTGTTTTTTGCTTTTATGAATAGAAAAATTTAAACTAAAGTAAGCAGGATTTAATATTTCATCAATATATATGGATTGGCGACTACTTATTATTTTAATCGGGGCTTTGTTGGTAATAGTCACCTTGGCAATTAGCTGGTTTGGGTCCAAAACACCGCCAATAATCAGGGAATTTGTCAATTATTTTAATCTGCATAAATACCAAGGAGAAATCACTGATTTATTGCATTATTCGCAATATTTCAGCCATTTGCCGCAAATCAATTGGCAATATTTCTATGGCGGCAAAAGAGAAGGCAAGGAATTATATTTTGGTTTATTTGACCAAGCCGGGGTGAATTTTACTTTCTTCCTGCTTGCAGATGAGGTGCGACCAATGATAATCAGTAGCAGCGACCAAAAATATAATTGGCCAGAGCAAAGACCAATCCATATCAATGGCCAAATTTACACCATCACCGCGCCGGAGACGTATATTATTGATAATTTAGTTAAATCCAATGATTTATTAATCAGTTTATCCGATTTGTTCCAAGGTCAAGTTAATTGTTTGGAATTTACCGAATTAAACCAGATTATCTTTATTACCGATTATCAATTTGCCGATAACCGGCAGCTGATCGAAATTTTTAGTCAGTTTTTTAAATTAAAGGAAAAGATTTAGTCGATGATAAAGCATATTTTGAAAGATTTAAATGATAAACAGCGAGCCGCGGTGGAAACAACTGAAGGTCCATTATTAATTTTGGCGGGAGCGGGCAGTGGTAAGACCAAGACTTTGACACACCGGATGGCTTACATTGTACATAAAATGAAAGTTAGTCCGTTCAATATTTTGGCGGTGACTTTTACCAATAAGGCGGCCAAAGAGATGAAGGAGCGGATTTTTTTGCTGATTGGTCACACTAAAAGTGATATTAATCGGTTTTTGCCATGGATGGGAACTTTTCATTCTGTCTGCGTGAAGATTTTACGCCAGCATGGTGGTCTGGTGGGTTACAATAGTAGTTTTGTCATTTACGATACCAAGGATCAACAGGTGGTGATTAAACAAGTGATGAAAGATCTCAATATTGATCCCAAACAATACAATCCACAAGCCATCAAGGCTCATATTTCGGGAGCTAAAAATGAGTTGATGAATCCGACTCAATACCAAGAGGTGGCTCATTTGAGTCATTTTGGTTCAATTGTCTCCGACGTTTATACGGCTTATCAAAAAATTCTCAAAGAAAATAACGCTTTGGATTTTGATGATCTAATTATGAAAACCGTGGAATTACTGCAAAATCATGATGAAGTGCGACGGGAATATCAGACTCGTTTTCAATATGTATTGATTGATGAATACCAGGATACTAATCATGCTCAGTACACTCTGATTCGTCTTTTGGTTAATCAACGGGAAAATATTTGCGTGGTGGGTGATGACGCTCAATCGATCTATTCCTGGCGGGGGGCGACGATCCGTAATATTTTGGAATTTGAAAAAGATTATCCGCGGGCCAAAGTGGTGAAGTTGGAACGTAATTATCGGTCGACGAAGAATATTCTGGAGGCGGCCGGCTATATTATTGCCAAAAATAAAAGGCAGAAAAAAAAGAAATTGTGGACTGACAACCCCAAGGGTGAGCTAATTTCTGTTTATGAGTCCAGTAGTGAACAAGATGAAGCTCGCTATGTCGCCAGTGAGATCAATCGCCTCAAAAGTCAGGATGGGATGGATTATGGTGATTTCGCCGTTTTGTATCGTACTAACGCTCAATCGAGAACACTGGAAGAAATGTTTTTACGTTACAATATTCCCTACCGGATTGTGGGCGGGCAAAAATTTTACGAAAGAAAAGAAATTAAAGACGCTTTGGCTTATTTACGTCTTATTGTTAATCCCACCGACACCTTGAGCATTAAACGCGTTATCAATGTGCCGCCCCGTGCTATAAGCGCCAAAACAGTGACAGCTTTGGAAGTGATTGGTCTGGAATACTCCATGACTTTATGGGAGGTGATCGGACAAATGGCGGCTGGTGAAAATGGGGTGTCGGAATTAGCGGCTAATCATTTGAACAGTCGAGCTATTAACGCCTTGATAAAATTTCATCAGGTAATCAATGGACTGCAGAATCATTTGGATGAATTATTGCCGGGGGAGTTTTTGACCTTGGTGTTGAATAAGACTGGATATTTGGAATGGACAGATAATAAAACGGTGGAGGGTGAAAGTCGGGTGGAAAATTTACAGGAGTTATTAACTGTGCTGGATCGATACAATGATTATGCGGCGGTCGAAGGTGTGCGGTTATTTTTGGAAGAGATTGCGCTAATTACGGATATTGATAACTATGACGTCAATGAAAACGCGGTCACCTTGATGACTATGCATAGTGCCAAAGGCTTAGAGTTCCCCGCTGTGTTTATTGTCGGCATGGAGGAAAATATTTTTCCGCACGCTCGTTCCCTAACCGAGCCGGCGGAAATGGAGGAGGAACGGCGACTGTGTTACGTGGGAGTAACCAGGGCGAAAAAAAGGCTCTATTTAACCTACGCCATTATGCGTAAAATATTTGGTAATTTACAAAGTAATTTGCCCTCGCAATTTATTGATGATATTCCGGAAAATTTACGTTATCATGTTAAGCCAAAAAAATCATCAGGAAGTAAATACACACAGCCAGAAACTACCAAGATTGTGCTTGATGAGGATAATGGCGAATATTGTTCTGGCGACAAAGTGGTCCATCCGAAATTCGGTGAAGGTCGAGTGGTACAAGTTCAAGGTGGGATAATTAAAGTGGCTTTTATTGGTGGCGGGGTAAAAAGTCTGGCGGCGGCGATTGCACCCCTGCGGAAAATTGATTAATTATTTGCATGTTTGAAAAAATACCAGTTATGAATTAGAATTTAAGATGTGATTAAAATGTAATCAGAATATGGGCGGTTAGCTCAGCTGGCTAGAGCGCCTCGTTTACACCGAGGAGGTCATGGGTTCGATCCCTATACCGCCCACTTTAAAATCAGGAATTAGAAATTTGGAATTAATAATTAGGGAAATATTAAATTGAAGATAGCCAGAAAGAGCTATACACACTGGATTTATCTCGGCGGGTTTGTTTTGATGTGGTGGCTCTATGGGACTTCCTTCGGCGGAGAGTGGGATAAAAATATCACTCTGGTAATTTATGATGCTCTACATAGCCAGACAATAACTGATTGGCTGATTTTCATTACTCGTTATACTTTGGGCAGTTATGTGGGTGTTTTTTTGTTTTTAGTTTATCTGGCCTACAAAAAAGACCGGTCGGCGGTTTTGATGACGGGTTTGTTGATGATATTATTGTCGATCATATATTTGTTTCTCAACGCCTATGTAGCCCGTTTGCGCCCCTTTGAAGATATCCCGGGCGTGGCCCAGTTAGTTTCTTCGAACCTGATGTGGCAATATAGTTTCCCAAGCGGGCATAGTGCCTTTGCTTTTTTTATCGCTTATTTTTTGACAAATCATTATAAATATAACGCCAAAATAAATTTGGCGTTTTATCTGTTGGCTTTTTTAGTGGCTTTTTCCCGAGTTTATTTGGGAGTACATTTTGTAATCGATGTGATGGCGGGAGCTTTTTTGGGGTTATTTTTGGCGGAGGTGGGAGTCAGAATAACAAATTATAAATGAATAATTAATAATGAATAATTATTCATTAAATCTGGCTGGCATTTTTTAAATTAACACGTTGCCAGCGGCGGAAAATGCCATAGAGGACAAATAAGAGCGGTATGCCAATGATCAGGCCCCAGCGAATGGTGTCTTTTTTTGTTTCAGTTAAAGGCCGGAGGGGGCGATCAGTGATATTTTTGGAACGGATTTGGATCAGGGTGTCACCGAGAGTAAAAGTATCAACGGCATTTTGAAAAAATATTTCATTGCCGGGAAAATTTTGACTTAAAAAATCAGAATCACCCATAATTAAAACTTGCCCTTCGTTATTTTTTTTGGCGATAACGGCCAGAGTGACCGGATCTTTGGCTTGACTGGAAATATTAAAATCTTGTTGGGGATTTAGATCAATTGGTTCGGTTTGAGTGGCGGGGTTGGCGGCGACACTAGTATCGGTTTCGTCAGCCAGATTTGTAGTGTCAGCTGGCGCGGCGACGGTATTTTCGGTAACTAAATTGTAATGAGGCGAAGAATAGGCTATTTTTTCGATACTAACCCCTTCAATGTCAGTAATATCGAGTGGGCTAGTCCAGGGCAAGGTGATTGATTCCAAATCACGAGTAATGACATTATCTTCACTCAAATCGGTAACTTTCGCAAAATATGGATAAGGCAAAGAATAGGTAACATAACCTTGGTTAAAACTGGCCATGTCATTGTTGGCATCGGCGACTAATTTATTATCGACTCTCACTCCCCAGGGGGCCAATAATTGCTGGTAATTTTCCGGTAAAGTCGAGGCGGACAATGAATACTGTAAATCGACATTCATACTGTCAATGAGTAAAATGGCCTGACCACCGTTTTGCACAAAATTATGGATTTGATTGATATCTTCTTCACTAAAAGCTTGAGTCGGACCGGCAATTACCAACGTATCAACGCTGGCTAATGGATCTTGGTTATCACTGTTTTCCACAGCGGGAGCGGCTGACAGATCAATCTGAATAACATGATAATTGCGACTCAAAGTCTGCCAGATGGTGTAGTCATCACGAGGATTGACATTGGCGCCGGTAAAATAGGAGTTGGCTGATGCAAAACCATGTTCGCCGTGACCGGTCAGAAAACCGATGGTCATTTGCTCATTTGAGCCAACTTTCAGAAGCATTGAGCCTAAGTCATATTCTAAAGAGTTCAAGCTTTGGATAACCGGCAGAACTTCTTGCTTTTCATAGTCGGCCAAGGGCCCGGAATTACTGTTATCACTAGGGTTCGACGCATCAGATTTATGTTTTAAAACGGCTAAACCAAAATAGGCTTTAACGACTTGATATTGATCTTTTTCCACCGCTTGCAGATCAAGCGAAGGAATGCCCAGAGCTTCAGCCAGGCTGGCGGCCGCGGTATCATTAACCGGATCATAGATATTGACCGATAATTTACCGGAAATATTGCGATATTCATCCAATTTATCCAATAGTTGATTTTTGGAGGTAACATATTGGGCCGGCAAATTATTGGACACAAAGGCCTTGATTTCTATCCCTTCGGGTAAATTATCAACTATTTGCCGAGTGGAATTTGACAAAGTATATATTTGCCCGGCGGTAAAATCGAACCGGGTGAAAAGCATACTGGATAGTATGTTTAGAATTACAAATAAAGCGGTGAATAAAAATATTTTGGACGAGTGAAACATTAATTTAATTAGGAATTAGAAATTAAGAATTAATGAGTGGCGTGAATTAACCATCTCTCTCATGTCATCCCCGCCTTGAGCGGGGATCTCATCATTAAGTTTTGTTAAACGCCTTATTGATGAGATCCCCGATAACCGGAACGCTCCGCTTCCGGTCGGGGATGACAGGGGAACGACTAATTAGCACAACTCATTAATTTTTATTTTTTTGCGAATAAAACATAAGCATTTAAATATAACATTAACCCAATAAAAGAAAGGTAATATATTAAATCTCGGGTGTCGACAACGCCGCGGACAATGGAATCATAGTGGGAGCCGAAACTAATAAAGTCGACGACTGGAATAATGAAGGCCGGCAAAGAAATAGTCACGAGCGGTTGGGCAATGATAAATAAAGCGAAACAAGCCAGAGAGGAGATAATGTAGGCGACGATTTGGTTATTGGTAATCGAGCTCAATAATAATCCCAGAGCTATATAGCTACTGCCGAGTAAAATCGCTCCCAGATAAGCAGCCAAGGTGGCCCCCCAATCCAGCGGGCCTAAAGAAGAAACAATAAGCGGCAGGGGTAAAGTGGCTGCCAGGGTAATTAGCAAGAAAATTAAACTGGCAATAAATTTGGCCAAAACGGAGATGGACAAGGGAGCGGAAGAAGTTAAGAGATTTTCAATTGTGCCACCGCGTTTTTCTTCCGCCCAGAGGCGCATGGTCATGGCGGGGATAAGCAATAAGTAGATCCAAGGTAAAACATCGAACATGTATTGCACATCGGCCTGACCAACCAAGAAGAAATTACGGAAAAACAACCAGAAAGTAAAACCCAAAAAGGCGACTAAAAAGATATAGGCAATGGGTGAGTTGAAATAAACTCGCAGCTCTTTTTGGATAATGGCTTTTAGTTGAGTTAATTTGGATGGCATATGATAATGATAAGTTAGAAGTGAACAGTGAGCAGTGAGCAGTGAGTAAATAACAAGTAATTCAGTTTTTTACTGTTCACTGTTCACTGTTCACTGCTCACATAATCTTCTATTTGGTTAATTCATGAAAAACATCTTCCATGGTATTTTCTTTGGCGGCGATTTCGAGGATGTCATAGCCGGCCTTGATCATGGTTTTATTGATGTCGGAGCGGATATCTTGATCGGCGTTAATGGTGTAGACACCGACACCTTTGTCGGGGTGCTTGATTTGTTGCGCGCTGGTGATGCCGGCGATATTTTTGAGATGATGCCAGATTTCTTCTTGATTGCCTTTGATAGTCACGTTGATTTGATGAACGGCGTTTTGGCCATGTTTTAATTCGGCGACCGAGCCGTCGGCAACGATTTTCCCTTTGTTTATTAATACCACTCGGCTGCAAAGGGCTTCCACTTCCTGCATGATGTGAGTGGAGAGGATGATGGTTTTTTCTTCGCTAAGTTTTTTGATCAGATCGCGTATTTCAATTATTTGGTTAGGATCGAGTCCAGTGGATGGTTCATCGAGAATAAGAATTTTAGGATTATGGATGAGAGCCTGGGCTAAAGCGACCCGTTGTTTGTAACCTTTGGATAATTCGGAGACGTCAAAATATAGTTTATCAGCAATGCCGCAGGCCTGGGCGATATTTTTGATGGCTTGCTTTTGCTCGTCACCCACCAGACCATGAATGGCGGCGGCGTATTCCAGATGTTCACGCACGGACAAATCATGATAGAGAGCGGCGGTTTCGGGTAAATAGCCGATTTGGCTTTGCACTTTCTCGGGATGCTCAACAACATTGATATTATCAATTTCTACTTGACCACTAGTAGGTGGCAAGAATCCGGTGATAATACGCATGGCGGTGGTTTTCCCGGCACCATTTGGACCAAGTAAACCAACTATTTCACCTTGATTGACTTCAAAACTAATACCGTCCAAGGCTTTGGTAATACCGTAGTTTTTGCTTAAATTTTTTATTTTAATCATCATGTTTTTCTTTCTTCACGGATGGAAAACGTTACATAATTTATTTTAGTTAATTTTTGTCGCGGATGCAATTTATTGATAAATAAAATCAGGAATTAGAAATTAGGAATGAGAAATGATAAGATTTAGATTATGAACAATTTAAATATAAATAAGAAAAAAAATTATTTATCCATGATCAACAACGCGGTCGGGTCAGAGATGTTCCGCGAGTTATGGGTGAATGATAATCAGCAAGAGAAAGAGATTTTAAATAGGGGCGAATTAAGCTGCGCGGTCTTTGTGACGGGGGTGTTGAAATTGCATAATTTGATTGATGAACAAAAAGCCACCGTGAAGGCGGCCATTGAGGCTATGCTTAAATATGGCTGGCATGAGGTTGATTTGGTGGATATCCAGGCAGGCGATGTCTTGGTTTGGGAACGTAAACAAATTGGATACAAGCATCCACATATTGGATTCTATGTCGGCGACAAGAAAGCGATTAGTAATAATTGGAAATTGAAAAAAGTGGTGCGTCATGGCTGGGACTATGGCGGCCGACGGAAAATTGTCAAAGTTTTACACTGGGATTTCACTGATTGACAAGATTTTGGGCTTAAGCCACAATTTCGAACGTTGCCTTATAGAGTTTTGAATCTGCCGCGCTACCTTGGCCCATATATTGCGCCATGTTGATGACGGTGTCCACTTTAGTTATATTGTTTTTCTTTAATTCGCTTTTGACTTGTTGCAAATCTCGCTTGGCTTGTTGATAGGCTTCAATACCAGTTATATGTTCAAAGAGCTGATAACCGCCACAGTTATAGCATGGCTCATCTTGTTTCTGGTCGGGAGAGGGCCCATGTGAACAAAAAACGGCTCTGGCCAAAGGATAATTTTTTATATAATCTGTTAAAATTTCCTTAGTTTCGGGCCTGACCATACTATAAGCGCTACCAGGCAAGCCAACTACTTGATATTTTTTAAAACCATAACTTTTAACAATTTTGGTCAATGATTGTTCAATTAAGTTGGGGTCAATGCAGACAAAAATAATACCATCGGGTTGAGAAACCTTCGCGTCAACAGATAAATTATTACCTACTCTGGCGAAATGATATATGGCCGTGCTTTTTCTAAATTTATTTTTTCGATCAATTTTCTTTTCTAATTCTTGATAAAAGTATTCTCGTACTTTGCACCCTTCTTGATCATAGAAAATAAAATTTTCGGCTTGATGGGCGTCAATCGATGCATCGGCGATGCTTTGAGTTATAAAATCGACGAATTCATGATTTGTTGATTGATATAATGTTGGGTCACTAGGTAAAAAGTAGCCATCAATTTTACGGTTATCTGATGGGGATAGATTTTTGATGTTTTTGCAGTTAATTCTGACGTTGCGCAATACTTCCTCGGGATTCATTTGGTGATTGTGGTCTAGAAAACTGATTAGGGCAATGTCAACGGGTTTAGTATTTTTTTCAAAATAAAAATTTTCTTTAGATAAATTGTCCAAACCATTTTCTGGAGCTAATTCTTTTTGTTCAAGCAATGATAATGACATAGTCTAATATGTTAATAAATAAAAAAATAACGCTAAATCTGATTAGTATGATAATGATTATGGATTCTGTTTGTCCTCGAATTTGTTCTTGGTGTCGATGATTTTCTTCAGTAGTTTAAACACCGAATCGTCACTGGAGAGAGCAATAAAGACGGTGTGGAAATGGGAGATATCATGGCCTTTTTTGATGGCTGATATAAATTCTTCCATCAATATTTTTTTGAAATATTTTTTATCTTCGGGCGAACGCAGAAATAATTTTAGATGATTTGGGGCACAGGGACGATTTCGTTTGAAACCATTAATAATATTTTTGCAAACAATCTTTTGAAAATATTGTTTGGTAATTGATAGCATTTCTTCTTTGGCGGATTTTTTTAAATCAGGACAGTTTGAACGTCGGCTTTCCGGTTTGACGAATCGATATTCATGATAATCAAGATCAAATGGCTCATGCTCCGTTTCATTTTCTGGATGCTTTTTTTCCTGGTGATTGATTTTGATCAGTTCTTTCCAATGATGGATATTGGCGGGTGAAGAATCAAAGTGGCGAGATAATTTCATAATATTCAGTTTATAGGTGTTTTCATAATGTTAACCATGTTTATCTAATACAATAATATCGAATATCCGTTATTGTCAAATATAATATCCCCGCTGGCTGGCGGGGATGAAAGGCTGACAAGCCAATAGTTTTGACCGATAATCTACATTTTTTCGAAAGCAATCTCGTTATCCGAGACAATTTTAAGCAAATAGGCTTCGACTGCGATATCGGGAAATTGTTCCATAAATTTAGCTTTGATGCTGTCGAGATGAGTCTTTTGACGAGAGGTGGCTTCTTCACCTTCCACGCCTTCAATCAGACGGTAGCCGCCGCATTTATCGTGACTGATCAAGATGATTTTTTTAGCGTGGTGAAGTTCTAAAGAAGCAGCTTTGATATTATCAAGATAAAGTTGCATGCTTTCGGGACGAGCCAAGCATAAGGGTCCACCAGGATAGGTGTAGGGATCAAATTTTTTTATGCCCAGCTCCTCATCAACGAATTGAATGGTTTGGCGCCAAAATCGAGGGTCAACGCAGAAGACGACAGCCGCCTCGACTTCGTGAAAGTCTTCAAATTGATAGGTTTTCATATTTTTCTCCTTTTCTTATATTTCTCCGCTACCTTAAGTCTGGCTAACTCCCTTTCGATCTGAGCGGAAAGAGCGGTAAATTCAGTCTGGTCGCCAATTTTCTTTTGCTTGAGTTCTTCGGCTTGTTTTTTGGCTGCCAAGGCACGTTCTTCGATAATTTCTTCCACTTTCTCGGCCGCGTCAGCCAGGACAATAACTGATGTCTTGGTAATTTCAGCAAAACCGCCCAGTACTACCATGGGTACTTCTTCATTATCTTTTATAAAGCGTAATTCTCCTGGTGCTAAGGTAGTAATAATTGGGATATGCCCGGGTAAAACAGTAATTTCGCCTTCAGTGGTTTTTAAGGTCACGGCGTCTACCTCCTCGGAAAAGAGGGTGCGTTCGGGAGTAATAATTTGGAAATTAATTTTGGTCATATTAATAAACTAGGTGGAATGAATAATTCATTTTATATAACTTAAACAATTATTTAATTTGCTCAATCCCGCCTTTCATATAAAAATTATTCTCCGGCACACTATCATGTTTTCCTTCCAATATTTCCTTAAAACCTTTAACCGTATCTTTAAGCGAAACATATTCACCGGGCGTGCCGGTAAAGACTTCCGCCACAAAGAAAGGTTGGGAAAGGAATTTTTGCATCTTGCGGGCCCGACCGACTAATAATTTATCATCATCGGACAATTCATCGACACCCAAAATGGCGATAATGTCTTGCAGGTCTTTGTAACGTTGCAATACTCGTTGAACTTCGCGGGCGACTTCGTAGTGTTCCTGGCCAACGATATTAGGGTCAAGAATGGTGGAATTGGAGTCAAGCGGATCAACCGCTGGGTAAATACCCAGTTCAGATAACGCGCGATTGAGTACCACGGTTGAATCCAAGTGGGAGAAAGTGGTGGCTGGGGCCGGATCAGTTAAATCATCCGCCGGTACGTAGACGGCTTGCACGGAGGTGATGGAACCTTGCTGGGTAGAGGTAATTCTTTCTTGTAGGGCACCCATTTCAGTAGCTAAAGTTGGTTGATAGCCGACGGCGGAAGGCATGCGACCCAACAGGGCTGATACTTCACTACCAGCTTGGGTGAAACGGAAAATATTATCGACAAATAACAGCACATCTTGTTTTTGTTCGTCACGGAAATATTCGGCCATGGTGAGAGCTGTCAGGGCCACACGAGCTCTGGCGCCGGGTGGTTCGTTCATTTGGCCAAAAACCAGGGCGGTTTTATCCAGCACGCCGGAATTGGCCATTTCATGATAGAGGTCATTACCTTCGCGAGTACGCTCCCCTACTCCGGCAAACATGGACACGCCACCATGCTCAGTGGCAATATTTCTGATTAATTCAGTGATTACAACAGTCTTGCCCACACCCGCGCCGCCAAATAGACCGACTTTACCACCTTTCAAGAACGGGCAGATGAGATCAATTACTTTAATTCCAGTTTCTAACACTTCCACTTTGGTCGACTGATCAACCAGTTTGGGAGCTGAGCGATGAATGGGTGCTTTTTGTTTGGTGACAACTTCATCTTTGCCATCAATCGCCTGACCCAAAACATTGACCATACGTCCCAATGATTCTTTGCCTACGGGTACACTTATCGGTTGTCCGGTATCTTTAACCTCCGTGCCCCGACGCAGACCATCAGTGGAGCCCATGGCAATGGTGCGAATTTTATGGTCACCCAAGTGGCTGGCGACTTCTAAAACCAACGTGGCTTTGTTGAGTTTAATCTCTAAGGCATGATAGATCTCAGGTAATTTTTCTTCAAAGACACAATCAACTACCGCCCCGATAACTTGAATTACTTTTCCTTTATTGGTCATAATGTGTGGTTTAATAACTATTTAATTAATGAAAAATGAAGAATTAAATCGCGTTCGCGCCAGCCACGATTTCGGCAATTTCTTGCGTGATGGCGGCCTGGCGAGCTTGATTGTAGGCTAGAGTTAATGAATCAATCACGTCAGTGGCGGCAGTGTGAGCGTTTTTCATGGCCATCATGCGGGCGGAGTGTTCGGAAGCATCTGATTCTAACACGGCTTGATAAACTTGTATTTCGAGGATACGCGGCAAGATTTCATCGAGAACGTGGGCGGGTGATGGTTCAAATTTATATTCAATAATTTCATGAGTATCGGCGGGGGTCTGGGAATATGATTTTTTAGTAGATTGTGGTCCAACCACGCCCAGATCTTGATCGGCAGTAGTTTTTAAAGGTAATAATTGTTTAACGACTGGAGTTTGTTTGAGAGATGATTGGAAGTCAGTGTAGACCAACAAAACTTGCTGATATTTTTTGGAGATAAAACCATCCAATAAAATGTGCGCGATGGGTGAAACGGTGGTAATGTTTTGCAATAAATCCGGTTTGGCAAAATCGGCGACAATATTTAAATTCTTTTTCCTGATTTCGGCGGCGATTTGTTTACCAAAAGTGATAAATTCGAATTCGATTTGATTGGCGGAAAGTTTTTGACAGGCGGCAAGAGCAGTTTTGAAAAGATTACTATTGAAGCCTCCACATAAACCTCGATTAGAGGCAATGGTTAGGATAGCTACTTTTTTAACGTTTTTGATTTCTCGCAATAATGGGTGCTTGTGCTGCACCTCACTAGTGGCGATTTTTTGGATAATTTCCCAGGCGATATTGGAATAGTGCCGAGAGATTAAAACTTGATCAACGGCTTTACGCATTTTAGCCGCCGCTACCATTTCCATGGCTTTGGTGATTTTTTGCGTACTTTGGATCGATTTTATTCGACGTTTTATTTCGCGCGTGTTGGACATGGGACAATTATATGTTTATGAATACGTTACCGATATGTTGCCCTAGTTGATGAATTTTCAATTTCTAATTTCTAATTTTCAATGAAGGAAATTAACTTTCAATATAGTCAATACTGGATTTAAAAGCTTCTATCGCTTCTTTGAGATTATTTTCTATCTTTTCATCTAATTCCTTTTTCTCCATGATAGCTTTCACTACTTGTGACGGCTCACTTTCGAGGTAGTCATTGAACTCATTTTGAAATCGTTTAATATTGGACACCGCAATATCGTCGAGATAACCGTTGTTGGCGGCGTAGAGGATAGCAATTTGTTTACCAACCGGCAGGGGGGAATATTGGGGTTGTTTTAGAATTTCGGTTATGCGACGCCCAAGTTCAATGGCTTTTTTAGTATCCTCATCCAGATCAGAACCAAATTGGGCAAAAGCTTCCAACTCACGGAATTGGGCTAGAGATAATTTGAGTTTGCCGGCTACTTTTTTCATGGCTTTAATCTGAGCGGCGGAACCAACTCGGGAGACGGAAAGGCCAATATTTAAAGCTGGCCGTACCCCTTTATAAAAAAGATCTGATTCCAGGAATATTTGACCGTCGGTAATGGAGATTACGTTGGTGGGGATATAGGCCGAGATATCGCCGGCTTGGGTCTCAATGATTGGTAAGGCCGTGAGTGAACCACCGCCAAAATTTTTATCCAATTTGGCAGCTCTTTCTAACAAACGAGAGTGCAGATAAAAAACGTCACCCGGATAGGCTTCACGACCGGGCGGACGACGTAGCAGTAGAGAGATTTGACGGTAAGCAACGGCATGTTTAGATAGGTCATCATAGACTACGAGTACATCTTTGCCTCGATCCATGAAATATTCACCAATCGCGCAGCCGGTATAGGGAGCGATGTAGTTCAAAGCGGCCGAGTCGGAAGCGCCACCCAAAACAACAATGGTGTAATCCATGGCGCCATGTTGATTTAATTTATCAATAATTTGAGCGATTTTTGATTTTTTCTGGCCGATAGCCACATAGATACAGATCATATCTTGGCCTTTTTGATTGATGATGGTATCAATGGCCAGAGCAGTTTTACCGGTTTGGCGATCGCCAATGATTAACTCGCGTTGGCCACGACCAATCGGAATAATGCCGTCAATAGCCACGATACCGGTTTGCACCGGCTCTTTAACTTCTTGCCGGGTAATAACACCGGGGGCGATTTTTTCAATTGGATAATAAGTATCAGTTTTAATTTCGCTTTTGCCATCCAGTACTTGTCCTAAAGGATTGACTACCCTGCCAATCAGACTATTATCCACCGGTACTGATAAAATTCGGCCGGTGCTTTTAACTTCATCACCTTCTTTGATGTTTTCATATTCACCCATAATAATGGCGCCAACAGTGTCTTCGTTAAGATTGAGCGCGACACCGAATTCGCCGTTGGAAAATTGGACAATTTCCTGCGACATCACGTCGTTTAGCCCATCAATTAAAGCAATACCGTCACCAATTTGAATAATCCGGCCAACTTTTTCGATGGCTGGTTCATTATCAATTTTGGATAATTCTTTTTTTAACTGGGAAATAATCGTGTTTTTGTCGAATTTTGTGGTCATGATGAATAATAATTACTAATGACTAATGACTAATGACTAATTATTAACGCTGGTGACTAATAAATAGTTATCAGGCAATATTCTTTTGAATGATTTTAATTATTTCCTCAATATATTCGGGCAAAATATGGGTCCTAGCTGGCTTAAGTTGTTTGGCTTTATGCAATCGGCTTTTAATGGATAAGTCAATTTTTAAGTTATCAATAACCATGATAGCGCCGCCAATTAAGTCGTCTTGCAAAGAATTAATTAGGCGATATTCTCGGCCAGTTTGGAGAGACAATTTCTGAGACAATTCATCTAGGCCACCGAGAGGCACTTGGGTAATTATTTTGATTTCACCTGACTTATTTTGTTGATCAATAATTTCAGTAAATTCGGCCATAATTTGTTTTGACAATGATTGGTCGCCATGTTTCTTAATAATTTGCCCAAATTTAGCCATGACTGACTGACTCTTTCTGGGAGTCAACCCGGTAATTGATTCAGTTAGAGCCGCAGCGTATTGTTGGGGAGAGATTTTCACTTATTTTTGATAATAGATTTGATTGACTTACTAATCAGTTTTTTATCTTCTTCGTTAGTAATTTTTTGATCTAGAACCTTTTCCGTGACAGAAATGACAATATCAACCAGTTCAGCCAGGACTTCATTTTTAATTTCGGCAGCCGCTTGATTGGATTCAAGGGCGGCTTTGGCGATGATTTGTTCGGCTTCGGCTTTGGCCACCTGGATAATTTTTTCCCTGGCTTCGGCGCCCGTAGTTTGAGATTCTTTGATAATATGAGAGGCTTCGACTTTGGCGGTTTTAAGTTTTTCTTCTCGTTCTTTAGCTACTTTGAGCAACTCCTCTTCAATTTTATGGCTATCTTCGATACTTTTTTTAACTTTTTGTTCGCGTTCGCGCAAAGTTTTTAGAATAGGTTTATATAGAAAATAATTTAGAATGACCAATAAGACAGTAAAATTTAATATTTGGGCGGTCAAAAGACGCCAGTCTATACCTAATTTAGTGATTAAATCCATGGCTTGAAGTGAAAGTTGATAAAGTTTGTGAAGTTCATAAAAATTTTATGAACTTTCAAACCCTAAGAACCAGATTATCATTTATACAAATTTGATAATCAAAGCAATAACCAAGGCGTAAATAGCAATCGCTTCGGCAAAAGCCACCGCCAAAATCATGGCTGATTGAATTTTGGGCGCCGCTTCCGGGTTGCGACCAATGGCTTCCATAGCTTTGGAGGCCATTTTACCAATCGCGAAGGCGGGCATCATGCCACCAATGGCGATAGTAGCGGCCGTAGCAATGATTTTGACTGTTTCCAATTCCATAAATAACTCCACTTTATTAATGACTAATTACTAATGACTAATGATGCGCTGTCGTCGCGCTTTTAATAAACACTAGCGTCAGCATGGAAAAAACCAGCGCCTGAATGAAGCCGACAAATATTTCCAGAAAAAGAAAAGGTAAAGGGATTATATAGGGTACAAGGAAGCCGACAACCAAAAGCAAGACTTCGCCGGCAAAGATGTTGCCAAAAAGACGAAAGGAAAAAGAAATAATCTTGGCAAATTCGGAGACGATCTCCAGTAAACCCACAAAAGTACCGATAATATATGGCTGTTTGAATGGATTAACCAGAAATTTGCCCGCGTATTCACTAAAACCTAGTTTAACAGTGCCAAATATTTGCACGGCTAGCATGGCCGAGATCGCCAAGGCCAGAGTCACATTCATGTCAGCGGAAGATGAACGGATAAAGGGAATTAGGACGGTTTCTCCATGATGTTCCCCCCAAATGCCAATGCTGCCCAGGCCAGGCACAATTTCAATCCAGTTGGAAAGAATAACAAAAAGGAAGATGGTAAAAACCACCGGGAAAAATTGATAAGCCAACTGGCGGTCTTGCAAGACAGATTCAATAAAATCCAGCGCGCCTTCAAATATCGATTCAATTATATTCTGGATACCTGATGGGACCGGTTTAATAAAAAAATTAAAAATGACACTAAAAATAATCAGCGAAACGGAAATAACCAGGGACACTATCAAGGTATTGGTAATTGGTAGACTTCCCAGGTGCACAATTGGCTCAGCCGATAGTGAGATGACTGGTTCCATTGATAATCAGGTGAATAAATAAACGATTATGTTCCGATATAAACCAATTGTTTATACGGAAACATAATTATTTATTTTATTTTACATGAATATGTCACACATGGGCAATGGGATATCTGGAGATATTATTTATCTTTTTTATCACTATTCTTATCTTTTGAAGAGGTAATTTCTAAATTGGAGTAGATCTTTATAACTTTCCTATACACATAGTAGCAGGAAATACCAAAGGCAATAAAGAGACCAATCAAAAGGAATATGGGGCTGGTCTGGTATATTTTATCCAGGTAACGACCGACCAAGGCCAATATCACCAGGGGCAAAGCGATCATGTAGCCAAGGTTGAGAGCTAACTGAAGTGGCTGAAAGACAGATTCTGACTTAGAATTAGGTTTTTCGGCCATGTTTTTTGGGCCAGATTTTTAAAAAAATGAGCTAATTAGATTATATGTTAGCATGGTTGAAAATATGTTTCAATCCAAGAGCAATATATTAAAATATTAATATATACAACAAAATGTCAGATATATTGATTTGTGGCAGAATTATTGTTGCTTTTTTAATAAGATAATGATACAATATGTTGAAATAAAATAATTTAATAAAAAAGAGACAAAATGGAACCAAAAACTAAAAAGGGATTGGATTTAAAGAACTTGATTGAGGGAGATTTGTTTGAATTGGCAGGTTTGGAAAATTTACCAGAAGGCAAGAAAGAAGAAATGATTTCGAAAATGATGGAATCAGTAAGAGACAGGGTGATGGTTAGAATCGTAGAAGAATTGGGCCAAGAAAATGAGGCTGAATTTTTTTCTTTATTAGACGAGAATAATGATGATGAGATTAGAGAATATTTAGATTCATATGGAATAAAACTAGATATGTTGGTAACAGAAGAAGCTTTAGTATATAAAAAAGAATTACTTGACTTAATACAACAAGGGTAAAAAATGATGTCAAGACCAAGTTATGGTCCTAGTTATGGACCAGAGCACAGACCAAGTTACGGACCAGCCTATGGACCGGACCGTCCACCAGATACATTAGAGCAAAGAGCTCTCGATGCGATAAATAATTTGGCTCAACGAGATCATCAAAGATCCATAGATAGATATGGTTCTGGTTTATTTAGTCGTGCCAAGGCGTGGTTGAATCGCGAAGGCGAACGAAGAACAGCCCAAACTCTTGATGAGGCTGGTCGTTATGATACTACTCGTTGGCGAAAGTGGTTAAAAATTGGCATTAAAACAATTGGTGGTTTTGGTGTTTTTGCTGGTTTAACTTTTGGCGGGGGGATAGGAACAATTTTAACCCCATCACTATCAATGGCTGGTTTGAGAGAAGGTTTCGATGGTTTAATGGAGGCAGCAGAACAATTACATTGGGGGCGAAATAGGGCTCAGTTGGAATGGCGGGTACAAACTGAATTAACAACTATAGCTGATGAGTTAAAGACGGCCGCGAGAAGTCGTAATTATAACCAATTTCAACAAGCACTTAATCGCTTACACAGTAAGGAAACCGAGGTAATCGAGACTCAGAATAGAAATATGACTAGTGAGCGGCGCTGGAAATTAGGCCGGACCATTGGTTCAACTGCGGCTACTTTGGGAGTTGGGTTACTGGGCGGAGTATCTTTGGGTATTCAAGATTATGACAAGGGGCTAACCCCAATTACTGAAAAACATCCTCTCGGATTTTTAGATCATCATCATAAAGTTATTTGGAAAGCAACTGGTGCGGAATTTGTTTATAATCCTGGCGAGGCTAGCCACGCCATACAGACAGCCGATAAAGTGGCTAGGGCATTTGGTCCGGCCGCTGGTAACCTTACTGTCTTACAAAATGCTATATATGGTAACACACATGTATTGGGTAGCGGGCTTGGTTTCTTTGAAAAAGTTGGTCTAGGTTCTGCTCTTGCCTATTTAACTGGTAGAGCCGTGGATTCAATGTGGCCAACAAAAAAGGGTGACGCGTGGACTCCAATTAGAACAGGACCGGGATATGGACCTGGTTATGGACCAGGATATGGGCCAGATCGAGGAAGGCCTTATGGGCCGGACGCTAGCCCGAGTGCAAAGATCGAAAAAGTAAAAGAATTCACCGATGCCAATGAAAGGATAAAAGAGGAAAGAATACAACTGAAGAGATATTTTAAAGATTTAGAGACAACTGACAAAGCATATATTGATGAGATTAAAAAATATACCGAGAGTCTGCCTGCAATGGATGAAAATTGTAAAGTGGTTGTATGCCTGCCCATTTACGCTAAAGAAAAACCGGAAACATATAAAAAAACCTTGGAAAAATACATTAATCAAAAATATGGTGGCGGATACATTGCCGCCGAAAATTTCGAGATTAATGTTTTTGTAAATGCTTATGGCGATACAGACAAAAATATTGAGAAATCTGTGAAGGAGTTAGATAATTTTCAAAAGCAGTATCCAGGTGTAAAAATCAATGTCATTAGTAAGGAGTTTGGTAGTAAACAAAATATGGGTCTTCTCAGAAAGATGATTACTGATGTTACATTAATGAGAAGTCTGGCGCGAAAAAAACAAAGACATGACTTAATAGTAGCTAGTGCAGATGCAGATTTACAGGATATTGATGAAAGATTTTTTGAAAAAGTTATCAATAATTACGAGAAAAATCGAGATACCAAAATGTTGATTTCAAAAATGGATTATATTTCTGATGAAATTAAGAAGTATCCATATCTAGTTGCAGCAAGGAGATTATGGCAGTACGTTGATATTATTGCTAAAAGGGATAAATACTTTGCCTATTTACCTAAAGCAGGTGGTCCGAATACTACATTGACCGCTGAAGGTTATGCCAAGGCCAATGGTTACAATGCCAGAGATGAAATAGCTGAGGATATTCGGCTTTCATATGCTGTAGAGAATGCATATCGTGGGAACGAAGCCGTAAAATTTGACAATACCATCAAAGTCACAACAAATAATCGTCGAGATATATATGCGGCTGAAAATGGCATACCGCTTGCTCGACAATATGATAGTTGGTATGTGGAAGATATAATGTCGCAAAAGCAAACACCAGAGAAGATCAAGGATCTAAAAGTTGGCTCACCAGAGTTTAAAGACAAATTAGAACAAGAAGCAACGGCATTATTTAATGTATACATGTCACAAAGATTTTGGCGTCTATATGATCAACATCCTAAGGTTATACGACGTCGGGAGTCAGGGGTCGGATATGAAGATGATTTAGTGACTGAGTTATTAACCGAAGATAGGGATATCGGGAAACAAACTATTGAGGACACGAAAGCTGTTTTAAGCCGGGCGTTGGGATTGTGGGGAGTAAAATATGACATTAATTATGTTGCCGGTGATTTAGAGAAAAATGCTTATGGGGAACGAATGTTTAAAACTAATCCACCTCAAAGTAAAATTACTTTTACTGATATGTCTAGATTAGAGAAAGGTTTATTAAATATTAAATGAAGATATTTCTAATAAAATAATTAAATATAATGAACATCGAAACAAAAACAAATATTGATAATCATTCTGAAGCAGTTAAAATGCTGAAAAAAGAGAACTATAAAGAAGCAGAAAAATTAATAGAAAGAGCATTACATTACAATCCAGATGATCCTTGGATAATGAACGATATGGCATCTATATATCTTAAAAGATCTAGATATGAGGAAGCAAAAAAACTTCAGGGATCAGCAGAGAAAATGATGCCTGATAATCCATATGTAAAAATTGGTATGGGCGATATATTGGCCAGAATGGGTCAATATGATCAAGCAAAACAATATTATGATGCAGCTAGAGAGCTGAATCATAATTTATCAGAATTGCAGTTTCTTGATGAACAATCCAATCATTATAAGGATCAGGGTACAAAATATTTAAAAGAGGGAAAATTGCAAAAAGCTCTTGATGATCTTGATAAAACATTAGTAATTGATCCAAATATGATGTGGGCTGAGTATGATAAGGGTCACGCCTTTATGCAGCTGGGTGATACTAAGAATGCATTAAAATCTGCTCAAAGATGTAAAAATCTTGAACCAAATAATACCTGGGTTAGAACTTTTTTGGGCAAGGCTTTGATAATGAATGGAAAGATGACTGAAGCTAGAGAAGAATTAGAGGCTGCAATGAATATTGATGCCAACAATAAAGAAGCAAAAGATTTATTTGGATCTTTAATAGAAGAAAAAAATAATTCGGATTCTACTTTTAATTTGGTTGAGCATAAATCAATGTCGAGTGGAAGGGCAAGCCGGGAAGATCTGAATGAGGGGCCAATTTTCCCGTTTTCGTATGAAGTAGAAGAGATAAATAGAGATTTTAAAAAGACGTTTGAGATATTAGGTAGAGAGAATTGTGAATGGGATGATGTTTCTTTTGAATTACCTAAACTTAAAGTGCTGTTAGGCTCAGAAAAATTTTCTGCAATAAACATCAATGAAAAAATATTTTATTCTTTTGAAGATACGTTGGGGTGGAGGAAGGAAGGGGAACCAGGTAATTACTTATATAGCTTGGCCAGTTTAAAACAGGTATTTCCTGATAAGTTTTCTAAATCTAAATTGATAAGAAAATCTATCGAAGATCTAGATTGGCAAAGATATAAAAGAGATATTGAGGACTGGAAAAGGCGGGAAAAATATGATTTTCTTGTCGGCGACTTAAGAGATTTAAAAACAGTATCAGAGGATAAATTTAAAGAATATGCTTCTGTTATTACCGACAAAGATTGGGTAGAAATTATTAAAACATTGCATGGTTTTAAAAAGACTGCTGAAGATTATGACAGATACATAGAGAGAAATGATCAATTACGGAATATGGGTTATAATGTTTTGCCAACTGATCACGGTAAATGGCATCTATTAGCTAATTATTGTGCAAATCTTATAACAGTATTTCCTGACAAATTTGACCCAGCTGATTATCTCAATCGCTCCGATTGGTCTAAAATGGCAAAGCAGTATGGGCTAGAATATAATTATGAAGTGGAAAAGTTTTATCATGAGAATCATGCGGCATCATTAATCTTGGCGCGCGATATGAAAATTATTTCGGATGTTCAAAGATGATGTTAAATATTTTAAGTAAAATGCGTAAGAACTTAATCTTGGAAATATGAATATTGAAAATAATGAGACAAAGGAAAATAAAAAATTACCAGATAATATTGAAAAGTTAATACGAGAAAGACGGAAGACTGCCGACCAAATGACTTTGGAGGGTAAATCAGTAAAAGAAATTTTGGAAAAGCTTGGTAATAACTATGACGAGTTGGATAAATACTATGAAAAGGAAACTGGATCGAAATTAGCCGAAGATCCATATCAATCTTTTGAGACCAATGTCGAAATAAAAAATACTACTATAAGTATTGTTATTCCTGCATATAACAATGGTGAAAGATTACAAAAATGTTTATCATCTATCGAAGCGAGCACGTTTAATAACAAATATAACGATAGATTGGAAGTTGTTGTAGTTGATGATGGATCAACAAGGGGCGAGAGTCATATATCTGATGCAGTGCAAGAATTATTTGATAAGGGCTTAGTTAAAAATTTAAATATTAAAGTGTGCCGCCAAGAAAATGGTGGTCCAATAAAAGCCAGATATACTGGTGTTAATATGGCCAAGAATAGCCATATTATTTTTCATGATCCAGATGTGGTGCTTAATCCAAATAGTATTGAGGAATATGCTAAGAGGTTTGAGAAGCTTGATAATATTATTATGTTTGGCGCACGCGGCCATATTGAAATGGATGATCCAAAAATTTCTTTGGAGAATTTGAAGGGTAATTTACCTAATTTACCGTATGATTTAGAACAAGATGGTAGATGGTGTTATGATCATTTATCTGATTATGATTATTTGAAAAGATTTGGCCAAACTAAAGATATATGGATTGATCATGGGGAATGGGGTCCTTATAGCTTT
The DNA here is from genome assembly GCA_041648895.1 of Patescibacteria group bacterium. Taxonomy (GTDB): domain Bacteria; phylum Patescibacteriota; class JAHJAL01; order JAHJAL01; family JAHJAL01; genus JBAZOB01. The sequence continues at coordinate 34,506 of JBAZOB010000002.1, read as the reverse complement.
TTCTGGGGATTAAATATTGCTGCCAAAAAAGAAGATTTGATCAAGATTGGGGTGGGATATGACGAAAGAATCAAGGGCTGGGGAGCTGAAGATGATATTTTGGCTGCGCAACTTTTGAGCTTGGGAAACTACATTGTTCCATGTCCTTCAGCTTTTTGTCATCACATTAGCCACGAAACAAGAATAGACGAGAAAAAAAGACAGAAAAACGTGGAAACATTGCATAGTAATCTTAATAGTACACGAAAACATAGAACCATCATTGATATGTCGCAAGTTGAGACAAAAATAGATGCTCATTCTTGGAAAGTTGGCCTTGAGGTAAGACCCACTATACAGCCCGGTAATCATGCTAAAGCAATTAAAATGTTGAAATCGAGTTTTTATGCAGTCGCCGAAAAATATATTATGAAAGCGCGTCAAGAGAATCCAGGCGAACCATGGTTGTTGGCTGATTCAGCAACAATTTTACTAAAAACGATGAAATATGATGATGCATTGGAATTCCAAAAAGCGGCTTTGCACCAAATTCCGAATAATCCATATGTGAAAATTACTATGGCTGAGATATTAACTCGTATCGGTGATTATGATGAGGCGATGAAATACTACCGAGATGTAAATAGCAATAATCCTAATTTAGACGAGGTAAAATTTCTCAAATCAGATGTTAATCGATATAAAGATGAAGGTTCTCAATATTTGAAAGAGGGTAAATCAAGATTAGCTTTAGAATTTTTGGATAAAGCAATAATAATTGATCCAAATATGATGTGGGCTGAGTACGATAAGGGTCACGCCTTTATGCAGCTTGGTGATACTAAGAATACTTTAAAATCTGCTCAAAGATGTAAAAATCTTGAACCAAATAATACCTGGGTTAGAACTTTTTTGGGACGAGTTTTAATAGAGAACGGCAGGAATGATGAAGCGAAAAAAGAGCTCAATGAGGCACTAAAAATGGATGATAATAATAGCGAAGCAAGGGAGTTACTAAAAAAAATATAGAATAAGAATACTCATATAAAAGAAAGAAACAACTGATATAGTTGTTTCTTTCTTATTGACTTATTGAACAATATATGATATGGTTTAGTCTAATTTGTGATCTAAATATATTTATAATAATTAAGAATAAATAAAAATGAACAATCAAGAACAATTTATTAATGAACTTATTGCTGACTTGGGGTTTTCCAATTTACCCGATGAGCAAAAGAATGAGCTCAAACAAAGTTTAACAGAGAGGATCGAACAGAAATTATTTCATGATGTGATGAATAATCTAAATGAAGAACAGCAAAAGATGGTAGCGGAAAAAATTGAGAACAAGGTAGACATGATGGATATTCTTAACTATATTGCTGAAGTAATGCCAGATTTTGTCAATGTTTTGCAGGCGAGTATGACAGATAGTAAAAAAGAAATTATGGCCGACATGCAAAGAATTGATGGCGCCATTGAAGATCAGACAAAATAATAATTGATTTAAAACATGCAGAAAGGAGGGTTTTGGAAACGAAATCCTTTACTTTTTATGCTTTAATGTTATAGTTTTATTAGAAATTTATTTATCCCTCATAAATTGTATAGTTTAATTTTGGAGATTAGTTATGAGCACACTCATAATTGAAAAAGATGTCACTAACACTAGAGGAATCAGTGCAGCTAGCGAAAGAAAAGAGAAATATAGCGAGCGAATGTCGTTTGACACTGCTGATAAAAAATTAAAAGACAGAATTAGTACCATCTTAGATGAGAATGGGGTAAATACCCCAGCCAATGAGGAAAGAGTATTTAATGAGTGTAAATACTTACGAAGCGAGCTAATGAACGAGATGGCTTCGACCGTTATCAAGCATGATAGTGATAAACGATATAAAAAAGGTGAAATAATTGGTCTTCTGGGTAGGGTTCGAAATGGCGTAAGAAATCTTTGGGATAAAATTGCTTTCAAATTGGGTAAACATGATGAACTAAAAGAAAGGTCCTTGGCCGAGCTTGAGAACAAAGATAAAATCGCAGTCGATGATGGCAAGATTGCTCGTATGGTTGGGCGAATTTTGGCTGAGAAGAATGAAGGACGAGATATTAAATATAATGATCCGAGACTAGAAGCATTGGTAACGGTGAATAAAGAAACGTCTGAATTATATAAAAATGCAGTTACTTGGCCGAATAAAATAGAATCTATCCGAGTCAGACAAATAGCCCAAGGATTATTGGCTCTTGGTTCAGTTGTGTCCATATATACTCTCAGAAAAGCTGGCTATCTAGTTGGTCTAGGTGGTGTTTTAGTTGGTATGAGTGCGGGAGCTCTTAACGCGCAAATTCAGGCGAAGCAATTTGAAGTAAAACAGTGGGATCGACGTTTTGAAGCTCAAATGGATTTTGGGCCTGATGTTGCGGGCAATGATCTACGAGCAAAATTAGAAAATTATCTAAAAAGTAATAATTATTCGACAGAAGAAAAGAAAAGAAAGTTGGCGACATTGGGTGCTACTATCCATAATGTACTAACAAATAAAGAGTTTATTAAACGTAAATGGGGCTTGGTGGCAAACAAGCAGGTTGATCTGGATTACATGGTAGAATTGCAGAGTCACGTCGATAACTTCGGTAAAAAAATAGATACTAATTATCGATCTTTTGTTGACAACGAAGCAGTTAAAAACACCGGAAGCAAGGCGACGTGGGATCATTTAAAAACTATGGGGAAAAGCGCTGCTATTGGTGGATTTATTGGTGGCATGTTTGAGTTGGCAGCTAGTCACCATATGGCCTCAGCTAATGATGTAAATGATAACACTCCCGTTGTTGATTCTTCAAAGCGTTTAGCTCACAACGTGATTCATTCACCTCATAATCAAGGGTTTTTCGTCTCCAATGTTGATCAGAGTAATGATTTGTCCGGAACTTTTGGTAATGGCCATGGTATAGGAATGGGGGTACCGGATAATCTAGAGCATGGCTTTGGAGCTCCAGTTGATCCGAATAATCATCAAGATGCAGCTGATTGGTGGAGCAAATTAGATAAATCAGAATATTCGAATAAATTTAGTGCTGACGACGACAGTTTGTTTGCAGATTATAAACAATCTAAATTTGATTTAGATAACAATAATCATTATTTCAGTGATAACTACAAGTTTGATGACGCTGACAAATATGCGGAATTAACCAAAAATCATGACGCAAATGTTGTTGACCATAATGATCTACGGCATCACGATATGGCACCGGATTCAAAAAGTGTAGCAAGTCATGATTATGGCGTTAAGGATACTTCCGCCGAGACACTACAAGCCTACAAAGATGAGTTGGCAAAAATCCAACAAGAGATCCCATTACATCCGGAAATCATTAAGGCGTGGCAAGATAATCCCCACACTTTTCATCTGGAAGGACAAAATATACAAGTATTTTATAAACAGTGTCTTGATAAGGGCTTGGATCGCAATTGTTTATTTGATGCCAGTAAACCAGAAAACTGGGCTCGCATTCAGCATGTGGCTAATATTTTGAAAAATCAGGATGATATTTCTCATCTTGAACAATTTACCAAAGAAGTGATTAATAAATCTGCTGATGCAACTCATTTTGATTATGACAATACGTTCAGTGGCGAATATAGTTCATTAAAACAACCGAGTCTAACCGGTATTTCAAAATCTGATTTAGCTAAAGTAGTAAAATTCGCTCAATCAGAAGACATAAGCAAGATGAAAGCTGCCATGATGGCACTTGATCATCATAATGTTAATCTCGATGAAGCACTGCATCATGCCGGCCTCGACCAGGACTCTATTGACCGTCTGAAAGATTCATACGGATTGACAGATACCGATGGTAAGTTAATCCCCGATGTGGAAAGAAGAGTTGATATTGCAAAAGAGTTGGCGGCAAAAGCACAATCGACAATTCCAGCCAGATCACCAGCACCGGAAAGTTGGTGGGGGTGGTTGTGGAATCCGGATAAACCGATTGGCGATAATGCTCCCTTGACGAATTATGTAAATTATAATGAGGTGGTAAATACAGGTTTAAAAGTTGGTGGTGGGTTATTGGCTGGTAGATATGTTGTTATTCCAGTAATTGGTGGCGCGATTGGATTGGGCGGCAGAGCTATTGGTGGAATCAGAAATTGGTGGAATCGAAGACGACAGCCAGCTGGCGCGCCTCCTGTTAATCTAGGCGGCGCCTACGGACCGGCTGGTGCTCCGCCCGTAAATCCAGGTGGCGCCCCTCCAGTTAACCCCGGCGGTGCTCCCCCAGTGAATCCCGGACCATAATACATTTAAAATTAATTTTCTTGAGGGAATTGATTTCCCTCCTTGGAAAGAAACTTTTAATAGAATAAGATTTGTTTCTGGCTGAGGTGGGAAATTATTTTTCCTAAATAAAAAGAAAGGGGGCGATCGTATGTCGGACGACATTATCGTCCTGAAGACGATCGACTACCAGCTGAAAAGAATCTACAAGGGGTTCGAGAAATCGATAACCCATAGCCACAGTGAAACTGTTAAAGAATTTATGTCCGAGGAAGCAGTTATCGCTTTCAAAGACATTAATATCGATAATAGTTTGGCCAAGAAGTTAAGGCCGCTTTTTGATGATTTCTTCAAATCTTGTCCCGACAGTCGCAAGAAAGTCGGGGAAAAGATAGCGAAGAGTATTATTAAAAAAGATGGCCTAATAAAAAAAGTCACCAATAGGGTGGCTAGTCTGGTCGGGGTTACATGCCCCCACTGTGGTAAAAGTTTTTAATTTTTTAGCTGGTTTTTTTAAGCCAGGTACAAAAAGTACCTGGCTTTTTTCTTGTTTAATTATGGCGGGGGCTTGCTCAATAGATATGATATTCGATATAATGTAGGTATTCGATTTAGATATTAAATAATAAAAGGATTTTCTTTTGGGTAAAAGACGTTTTGGGGGTAGAAGGCCGAGTTTTCAGCCGAAGATCAAGGTGAGGATCAATGAGAGGATTACCATGCCGGAAGTTTTTCTGGTGGATGAGGATGGTCCGATTGGTAAGGTGAGTCGGGAAGAAGCCTTGCAGAGAGCGAGAGCGGCGGAATTGGATCTGGTAGAGGTGGCGCCGAAGGAACGGCCACCGGTGTGCAAGATTATGGATTTTGGGAAATATAAGTATGAGATGGAAAAACAGCAACGCAAACAGCGGGCAAGGAATAAGGGGCAGGATTTGAAGGAAATCAGGTTATCGCTCAATATTAGTGAAAATGATTTATTAATAAAGATAAGAAAGACAAAAGAGTTTTTGGAGAAAAAGCATAAGGTCAAGATAACGCTGCGCTTGAAGGGGCGGGAAGTGGTGCAATATGACGCGGCCAAAGAGATGATGGATACCTATTATAATCGTCTGGATGGCATGGCCAAGGTGGAAACTCCCGCCAAAAAACTGGGGCGGCAATGGCAGATGGTGATTTTGCCCGATCCCGATTGGAGTAAGAAAACAGCCACTCAGGTAAAGAACGTGGAAAATTAGGAATAATTTTTTTGACATAAGTAAATAATCAAGTATAATATAACTTGTACGAATTGCTATAAATAATGAAGAAAAATGCCTAAATTAAAGACACATCGCGGATATAAAAAAAGATTAACCAAGACAGCCTCGGGTAAATTAAAGCGTAAACACGCTGGTGAGACGCACTTTTTGGAGAAGAGAACACAAAAGCGAAAAAGAAAATTAGACGTGCCAGAATTGGTACATGCCGCCGATCTAAAAAGAATTAAGAGAATGGTGCCTTATCTTTAAAATGAATAATTAATAATCAATTTGGAAGAAAATTGATGATTATATAAATTATTCATTATTCGTTATTTATTATTCATTATTCATTATCAATGACCAGAATAAAACGTGGGACAGTTACCAAACGCAAGCATAAGAAGCTGATGAAGTTGACCAAGGGTTATCAAGGGCCAAAGCAAGTTAAAAGACGCCGCGAAGCTTTCTTGAAGGCGGGCGTGCACGCGTATAAAGGCAGAAAGATTAAAAAGCGAGATATTCGCAGTTTGTGGATATTGAGGATTGGCGCGGCCAGTCGGCTGCATGGGTTGAGTTATAATCGTTTTATCAGTGGGCTGAAGAAGAAGAATGTTGAATTGGATCGAAAAATAATGGCTCATTTGGCCGTAGCTGAACCTAAAGTATTTGAGGAATTGGTCAAAACTGCTCAGGCTGGACTGGGAAGTAAAAAAGAGTAAGAGAATAAGTATTAAATAATTGAATAAGACGAGGATATGGCTCGTCTTATTTTATTTGATTAACAATATTTTGAACGAAATTATTAAAGATACATTAAAATAATATTAGAGAGAATTAATATATGGGCGAAATACATGATTATCCACTATTTATGCTTGTTTTAGCAATACAGTCAGAGGCTTGACTTGAGGGTATGACTGGGCTAGAATTTAGGATGTAGTTAAAGGTGATAGGCCTTTCTTTTTTTAAGAAAGGGGGTATTTTTTTCAGCTAAAACAGTAAAGATTTATTATTTAAAACAAAGTAAATGAACGAAAACAACAAATACATTCTGACCAAAGACGGACTGGCAGAAATCAAAACAGAATTGGCCCGTTTGTATGACGAACGGAAGGTCATTGCAGCCCAGATCAAGGAAGCACGAAGTTATGGCGATATTTCAGAAAATTCAGAATATTCTGACGCCAAAGAAAGGCAGGGCTTGCTGGAGGGTCGGATAATGGAATTAGAAGATATCGTGCGTAACCATGTGATTAGCGACAACAAATGCGGACGTAACAATGTCTGCGTGGGGTCAAAAGTAAAAATTAATCGCAGTGGCAAGGAATTCGAATATATGCTGGTTGGTGCTACCCAAGCCAATCCTGATCAAGGCAAAATATCCGTCGAATCGCCAGTGGGCAAGGCTTTGCTTGACCGCGCAGTCGGTGACGAAGTGGAAATCCAAGCGCCTGGCGGAAAGGTTAAAATGCGGATAATGACAATTGCTTAATTTATTATTTTGTATCAAGCTAAGATCCTCGGCTTTGTAATTGTGCTGGGGATTTTTTATAATGTTAATATAATTACGAATGGCGAATTTAAAAAATATTTTTAATAATTCGTAATTTGTAATTAGCAATTTTTTTAAGGAGTTTATTTATGTCGGCAGATAATTTTATACATAAGAGCGTACAAGAGGTGCGGGAAGAGAAACTGGCCAAGATAAAAGAAACAGGAGTGGCGCCTTACCTCGATCGAGGGGAGCGGACTGACTCGATTGGTAATATTTTGACTGATTTTGAAAAATGGACCGGAAAAGAACTGGTCTTGTGCGGGCGGATTATGGCGATTCGCGGCCATGGCAAAGCATCTTTCGCTGATCTGAAAGATGATTTGGCCGAGATACAATTACATTTTAAAGCCGATACAGTGGGAGAAAATGAATATGCCTTCTTTTCTGATTTGATTGATATCGCTGATTTTGTCCAAGTTAAAGGCCAGGCTTTTGTCACTAAACGGGGGGAAAAATCGATTGAAGTCTTTGAATACAAATTATTATCTAAATCATTGAGCCCCCTGCCGGAAAAATGGAGTGGTTTACAAGATATTGAGAAGAAGCATCGTTATCGTTATCTGGATTTATTGATGGACGATGGTTTGAGAGAACGATTCCGCCGGCGGGCTAAAATTGTTAGGGCGATGCGGGAATTTATGGACAAGAATGGCTTCTTGGAGGTTGAGACTCCAACCTTGCAAAACACGACTGGTGGAGCATTGGCTAAGCCGTTTTTGACGCACTACAATGCTTTTGATGTCGATGTTAAATTACGCATATCGTTGGAAATACCCTTAAAAACATTGATTGTAGCGGGTTACGAGAGAGTATATGAAATTGGCCGGGTTTATCGGAATGAAGGCCGCGATCCATCACATTTGCAAGAATACACGCTATTTGAGTTTTACCAGGCTTACGCCAATTATGAAGATTTGATGATATTGACGGAAGAACTGATGAAAACAACTATGACCAAGGTAATGGGTAATTTAATCGTCAAAGTCGGGGAGCAACAGATTGATCTAACGCCACCTTATCCGCGCCGAAATATTTATGAATTAATTAAAGAATATTCCGGGCATGATCTTTCCAATCACAAAACGGCTGATGACTTACGTTCTTTTATTCATCAAGCTAGAATCGAAATTGACGGAGATATCAACACGCTTGAATATGGCAAGTTGATCGATGAAATATATAAAAAGATAGCTCGCCCTCATATTGTCAATCCGGTATTTCTGGTTGATCATCCGATTGAATTATCGCCATTGGCTCGAAAAAAAGATGGTGATCCATCGCGGGTAGATCGTTTTCAGTTGGTAATTAATGGCTGGGAGATGTGCAATGCCTATTCGGAGTTGATTGATCCGATTGATCAAGAAGAAAGATTTAAACTACAAGCTCTGAATAAAGCCCAAGGCGATGAGGAAGCCCATGATTTTGATCAGGATTATATTGAAGCTATGCGACACGGCATGCCGCCGATTGCCGGCTGGGGAATGGGGATTGATCGTTTTATGTCTTTGGTGACCGGAATTGACAATATTCGGGAATTAATTCTCTTCCCATTTGTTAAACCCAAGGCCAAAGAGGAAGTAGAACATATTATTGTCGACAAAGTTGATGCTTCGCCTCGCCCACTTAGAAAAAGTAAAGAGCTGATCGATGATTTACCTCTGGATGAAATGGGAAGTCGATTGACTGTTGATCTGATGGACGATGAGGAGCTGGATAAATTAAATGTGGAGACAATGGGTATTAGTCGCGATGAAGCATTAAAATTGATGCGAGAAAATTTAACCAATGAGAATCTGCAAAAACATAGTTTGGCAGTGGAGGCGATTTTAAGAGGAGTGGCAAAGGAAATCGGTGCTGATGAAGACGTATGGGGATTGGCCGGTTTACTACACGATATTGATTATGAAAAAACTATGAAGGAACCAACCCAGCATTGCATTATTACTGAGGGAATTTTGAAGGAAAAAAAAGTCAGCCCGCTGATTATTCAAGCCATCAAGGCCCATAATCCGGCTTGTGGCGGCGTCCGACAAACCAGATTGGATAAGGCTATTTACGCGGTAGATCCTTTGAGCGGCTTTATTATCGCCTGCGGCCTGGTGCAGCCGGATAAAAAATTAAAATCAGTCACGACAGAGTCGATGAAGAAGAAATTTAAAGATAAAGCTTTCGCCAGAGGAGCCAGTCGGGAAATTATCAATAGTGGAGCAGAATTAGGAATAAGTATGGATAAATTGATGGGAATTGGACTAGAAGCGCTGCAAAAAATAAGTGACGATTTGAGCCTGTAAGAAATCTGTCCGGCTTGTCTTTGCAGCAGATAAGCAATATATTAGAATATAGGAAAATAACAAGAAAATATGACTGGTGATAATCCAATTGAACAAGAGAAAATGCGGCAGACTGATAAACCAATAGACAACATGACAGCAAATCGAACAGATTATCTGGAAAGCGATGCAGTTGATGATTGCTTTGTTGTCGGGAGAAAATTCGATTTATTAAAAATATCAGAGGAAGTAAAGAATATTAAAAACTTGAATAAGAACACAATGCCAGCACAGACATTGGCTAATGAAATTAAATTTGAAAAACCTAATCAGCTTCGCCCTGGTTATAATATTGATAAAGATAATTGGGGGGATGTGTCAAAAATGATATACAAACTAATTAGAAATGGGGTAACGAAGTTATTCATTGGGGAAAATGAACCAAAAAAATCTCCCCATGAGATGATGGTGGAGTTTAATAAAAATGCGCCGGAAAGCAATTACAAAGATAAGCGTTGGGGATAATTACAATAGTGAGAAGGGATCGACGTCAATAATCCAGTCAGCCGGAATAATATCGAGAAATTTTTGCAGGTTATGACCTTTGAGAATAATATGCCAGCGGTATTTTTGTTTGATTCGTGCTAAAAAAGCCGGTGTGGGACCCAGAATTTCAATCAGGGTCTTTCTTTTTTGCCCGGAAAACTTCTCATTGAGTAATTTGAATAATTTGACCGCTTCATTTTTGCATTTGTTCATGTTGGGTGATTCATAGACCAGACGAACGAGTTGGACAAAGGGAGGGAAATTGCCGTTTTTACGTTCAATTAATTCCGAAAAGGCAAATAACTGATAGTCTTCACGTAACAGAGGATCAAAAAGTGGATTATCGGGATCATAGGTTTGTAAGACTACCCGGCCGGGGGTGTGGCCTCGTCCGACTCGACCAATTAGCTGCAAGAGTAGAGAAAAATTTTTCTCAGTGGCGCGGAAATCGGGTAGGTTGAAACCACCATCGGCGTTGACGATACCAATGAGATCAACATTGGGTAAATCCCAGCCTTTGGTAATCATTTGGGTACCAATAAGAATATCAGCTCGCTTGTCTTTGAAGGCCTGGAATATTTTTTGATGGGCGTTTCTGGTGCGGGTCGTATCGTAATCCATGCGTAAAATGCGGGCTTGAGGAAAAAGAGCTCGAGTATCTTCTTCAATTTTTTGAGTGCCGGCGCCATAGTATTTGATCGCTTTGGAAGAACATTCAGGACAGGTGGAAAAATTGTGCATGGTTAAACCGCAATGGTGACAAATGAGCGCGTGACGAAGGGAGACATTGTGTTGGGTGAAAGTGGCAAAATGTTTATCATTGATGTGCAGGGTCATGGGAATATTGCATTCGGGGCATTTGGCGACAAAACCACATTCTCGGCAGAAAACATAGGTGGTGTGACCACGACGATTGAGAAACAGTAAAATTTGTTTTTTAGTCAGCAGAGCTTTTTGGATTGATTCTTGTAGTTTAATGCTCAACAATGTGTGGTTGCCGGCGATATATTCATCACGTAGATCGACGATGCTGATTTCCGGTCGGCGAATGATTTGCTGATTAACAGTCTCGGTAATAGTTTTGGTAAGTTTGACCAGCTCGTACTCGCCTTTTTTGGCGCGCCAAAATGTTTCCAGTCGGGGGGTAGCACTACCAAGAATGAGGAGGGAATCAGTTAGTTTGGCATATTTGACAGCGGCATCAACCGCGTGATAGCGAGGGGTGTTATCTTGTTTGTAGCTGTATTCATGTTCTTCATCGATGATAATGAGGCCCAAATTGGGCACGGGGGCAAAAAGGGCTGAGCGAGAGCCAATGACAACTTGGGCTTGATGATTGTATAGGCGAAACCACTGATCATATCTTTCACCAACGGACATTTGCGAATGATAGACAGCCAAACTTTGGCCAAATCTTTCATAAAATCGCTGCAGGGTTTGCGGCACCAAGGCAATTTCCGGCACGAGAATAATCACGCCTTTTCCCTGCTTGAGGGTCCACTCAGCCGCTCGGAGGTATAATTCCGTTTTACCACTGCCGGTACGACCAAAAAGCATAATTGGCTTTTTGTGATGATTATTTAGTTGCTGGACAATGGTCTGCCAGGCTTTTTGTTGCGAACCGACTAGATCAGGAAAAACTGTTTCCATGACATGAAAACCAAGCGGCTCGCGAATGACTTGTTTGGTTTCAATATCTACCATTTTTTTTCGCTGCATGGCTCTAATGGTGGCCCGACTGACATTTAATTCTTGGCGGATTTTGATCCAATTGGCGAGGCGACGATATTTGAGAAACTGATAGACTTGGTTTTGTTTTGGATAGCGTGACAGTTGTTTTTTTTGATCAGCCGAAAGGGGGCACAAACTGATAATTTCTTCATATTTGGGCTTGATCTTGGGGCTAGATAATTGGTAGCCAAGACGGAGAATATCTTTTTTGACGAGGCGAGACAGGGTAGCTTTAGTGGTGGCGCCGAATTTTTTTAGTAATAAAATTTCAGTGGCGGTTTGCCCACCGCGCGTGTTAATAAATTGGACAATGGGATGGGGAGACAGCTGGGAAGTGGTGGAATATACTTTTTTTATACTATTCATGACAAATGAGGGGATCATGGCAAAAAGAGCCTGCCCGAGAGAGCAGTGATAATGCTGACTGATATATTGGGCTAATTTGATTTGCTCTGGCTTGACAATCGGGCGTTCACCGAGCAGGGCGGCAATGTCTTTGGTGCGGACTTTGATGGCGGGGCGTTGGCTCTGAATATTGGCGACCACACCGTGGATAAAACGCCGCCCAAATGGTACCAACACCAATTGCCCAGGTTTAATGACCATCGATAGCGTCGGTGGAATTGAATAGGTTAACTCACCGGATATATTGTCCAGACGGGAGTTGACGATAATATTGGCGTATGAATTTGTTGACATAGAGGGCGAATTAATTGCAAATTAATTCGGTTTATAAATTAAATAATTTAATGGCGTTTTCGGTGGTGGTTTGGGCGACGACTTCAATGGCAATGTTTTTGATATCGCCGATTTTTCGCGCTACTTCCACGACATAGGCCGGTTCATTTTTTTTACCCCGATAGGGGGTGGGAGTGAGGTAGGGAGCGTCAGTCTCGATCAGGATACGATCAAGTGGAATATTTTTGATAACTTCATTAATATCTTGATGGTCGGAATAGGTAATGTTGCCGGTAAACCCAATATAGAATCCCAGATCCAAAATCCGCGTAGCCAGAGCGCGGTCACCCTCAAAACAATGCCAAACGCCCCGCAAGCCGTCTGGTTTATAAACCTGGAGAATACTTAAAACGTCTTCTTCGGCGGCGCGGGAATGAATGATAGCTGGTTTGGCTTCTTGGGAGGCGATAGATAGAAGATATTGGAAAATTTTGCGTTGCTCTTCCACATTGGTGGTTTGGCGATAATAATCGAGTCCAATTTCGCCCACGGCGACGATTTCCGGCTTACTGATTAATTCAACTAATTCACCCAGATTTTCAATCGAAGCGGTCTGAATATAGTTGGGGTGATAGCCGGCGGCGGAGGAGATAATGTCAAAATTTTGGGCGAGCGTATAGGCCGCCTTTGATGATTTTAAATCAATGCCCGGGACAATAATTTGATTAACTTCCGCCCGCTTGGCCCGACTGATTATTTCTTTGATGTCATTTTCAAATTCAATTGTATTAAGATGACAATGCGTATCGGTGTACATAATAAATTAATAATTAAAAATTAATAATAGAAATTGCAATATTAACTTAGCCGTTCATAAAGGCATATATAATGCAGAGAACAATGAGGGCAAAGGCGACTAGTTTTCTTTTTTTGATTCTTTCTTTGAGAATATAGACAGAAATGATGGTGGTGCCGATGGGATAAAGGAGAAGAATGATATTGGTTTTGGCCAGGCCGAGCTGCTGATAACCATAGAACGATAATACCATGGCTAAAACAGCAAAGAAAGCAATGATAAATGTTTGCCAAAGGTTCTTTTGATTGACTTTTTTGAGGTGGCTCGGATTGGCTAAAAAGAAAATAATGGCAATAAATAAGGTGCGAGTGAAATACAGCGCGGCCGGGCTGTAGATGACTAATAATTCTTTGTGATAAAGACTTTCAACGGCGGCTAAAAATATGGATATAAGCAAGGGTACAGTCACGTTGACATTTTCCAGACGCCAGCGATCGAGGTGACTGGCAATCAAAATAAAACCGGCCACAATGGTGACAATAAAGACTTTTTCGTTTCTCTCATCCGGGAAAACCAGCATGCCAAGAAAAATCGTCAAAAGTGGCTGAACGATAGTCATCAGCTGAAATTCAGCCAGAGTATCTTTTTGGAGACAACTATAGTAGAAATAATTCCAAGTGCAGGCCAATAGAAGCATGGCGGCGAAGGCAAAGGTATAGTGGATAGACAGAGCTTGCTCCCAGTTAATTTCTCCCAACCAGGGCAAAGTCAGTCCGGTGATGGCCGCTAAAAAAATAAAAAGCCAGATCCCAAAGGAAATGACTCCCATCCGCTCCTTTGACAAAAGATGTTTATTGATTGTGGTGGCAATAATATAGGCGATCGCCGCGCCGAAAGCTGGGAACATTTTAATTAGAAATTAGAAATTAACGAGTTGTGTGAATTAATTTTTATATCATTCAGATTATTGGTTTATAAAACTCGCTCAGGCTTGGTCAGTATTATTTAGAAACGCTCATACAGGTTATAAACCAATAATCTGAATGATATAAAAATTAATTCACACAACTCGTTAATTTCTAATTTCTAATTCCAGACGGGGAAATAGTGGTTGATCTAATTTAATGCTAACTTGTTGTTTGAGGCCGCCCCATTGTAATAATTGATGATATTTATCGGGATCGGTTTGATGGTGACTACTGTCGATATAATCTTGATTAATAGCGGCCAGGATTTTTTGAGAAGTATGGGGAGAAATTGGTTCAAGGAGCATGGCGATGAGGCGAATGGTTTCGAGAAGATTAAGTATTACGGTTGTGAGTTGGGTTTGATCGGGGTTTTTGGCCAATTCCCAGGGTTTTTGGTGGTCAACAAATTGATTGGCGGCTTCAATAATCTCCCAGGTTGAATGTAGATATTTATCAATTTGACCAAATTTGTTTTGGCCTTCCAGATATTGGCGGGGGTCGGGAAGACTAAAATTGATTATTTGATCGTAATTACCCGCCGGAATTTGGCCGGCAAAATATTTATTATTCATGGCAATTACTCGGGAGACAAGATTCCCCAGTTTATTAGCTAATTCGCTGTGATATATTTCACCAATTCTGTCCATGGTTAGATCGCCATCGCCGAAGGTGGGAATTTCTTTGAGTAGTATAAGGCGCAGCGCTTCGGGGCCGTATTTGGTTGATATTTCCACGGGATCAATGACGTTGCCGGTAGTTTTGCTCATGCGCTGACCGCCGGAATGAATAAAGCCATGGACGAGAATGTTTTTTGGCAAAGGTAAGTCGGCCGCCAAGAGCATGCCGGGCCAAATACCGGCGTGAAAACGGATAATGTCCTTACCGATAAAATGAACATCGGCCGGCCAATAGTGCTGAAATTTATCATCATTGGTAGCATATCCCAGGGCGGAAATATAGTTAGTCAAAGCATCACACCAGACGTACATGACGTGTTCCGGATCATTGGGAACCGGTATCCCCCAAGGTAATTGAGATTTTTCACGGGAGAAACTGACGTCTTCCAAACCATTTTCGATGACTTGTAAAATTTCATTACGACGAGGACCGGGTATGATATTTATTTCGTTGTTTTTTATCTTCTGGTAGATGGTTTCGGAAAATTGTGACAGTTTGAAAAAATAGTTTTCAACGGATTGCGGTTCGGGTTTCTGGTGATGGAGCGGACAGTTCCCGGCGGCATCAAGCTCAGTTTCTTTCATAAATTTTTCGCAACCCACACAATAGAGACCGGAGTATTTCTTTTTTTCTATCAAATTCTTGTCGCACAATATTTGCCAAAGTTTTTGGGCGGCCGGCCAATGTCGCTTTTGATCAGTGGTGCGGATGAAATCGGTCAGTGATACTTGGTGACTATCAGCAAAATCCTTCACTAATTTACTCACTTCATCAACATGCTCTTGAGGACTAATGCCCAACTCTTTGGCCTTCCGATAATTTTTTAAGCCGTTTTCGTCAGTGCCACTTAAGAAAAAAACATCGTGCCCATACAGGCGATGCAGGCGGGCAATAGCGTCAGCTTGAAACAATTCCATGGCAAACCCGACGTGGGGCTTGGTGGTGGCATAGACAATGGAAGTAGTGATGTAGAATTTATTCATATATAAAATTTTAAATTTTAAATTTAAAATTTTAAATTATCTAATGTATAAGTATAACCTTTTCCATTCCTCCAGGGAAAGGGTCTGGGCGCGGCGAGTTGGATCAATATTGGCTTGTGATAATAATTCTCGGGTTGTTGTTTTGTCGATTTTTAGACCGTGCGAAAGATTATTAAGAATGGTCTTGCGGCGCTGGGAAAAGCCAATTTTGATAATACGGAAGAATTGATCAAAATCGTCTACATTGGGCTTTTTGATATTATTGATAGCGACAACGGCGGAGTCAACTTTTGGAGTGGGACGGAAGGACTTTTTATCGACTTTAGCCACTATTTTGGGCTGACCGAACAATTCGATTAAGTTAGAAAGGACAGTCCGATCATCAGGTTTGGTGACTATCTTTTTGACGACTTCATATTGCATCATCAGAACAACGTCGGTGGGCAGTTTTTGATCAGTGTCAAATATTGTGCGAATAATCAAGCCGGAAATATGATAGGGGATATTGGCTAAAATTTTGAAATTGTTACCGACTACCAATGATCGCCAATTAAATGTAGTAAAATCACCATAGATAATTTTCAAATTGGAATATTCGTTTTGTATATCTTGCAGTTTGGGGGCTAAAGTGGCATCAATTTCTATGGCGATAACTTGTTTGGCCACGGCGCATAATTTTTTAGTCAAGACTCCCCTACCCGGCCCGATTTCAATGACGACGTCATCTTTATTTAAAGAAGCTGCCTGAATCATTTTTGGCAGCACTCGTGTGTCAATTAAAAAATTTTGGGAAAATTTGGGCACGTAAATAATTAATAATGAATAATTAATAATGAATGAGTTGTGCTAATTAAACATCTCCCTCATGTCATCCCCGCCTTGAGCGGGGATCTCATCATTAAGTTTTGTTAAACGTCTTATTGATGAGATCCCCGATAACCGGAGCGCTCCGCTTCCGGTCGGGGATGACAGGGGAACGACTAATTAGTACAACTCATTCATTATTAATTATTCATTGATTATAAAGGTGTGACCGTCACTTCGACTAAACCCTGTCCTAGTGGGGCGATGGCGGCGAAGGCGACGGAATTGAGGTCAATGACGCGGCCGGTCCAGAGGGCCGGGCCATAATCGTTGACGACGACTACAACTGAAGCGCCGGTGGAGTTATTGGTGACAAGCAAATTGGTGCCGCGGGGAAAATCACGGTGGGCCGCGGCCGGAGCGTCGCCATGATAATACCAGCTGGCGGTACCAACTTGGCCACCGCTGGCGGCATAGTTATCAGCGGGAGCGGTGACCGCTGGTTGTTTTTGTCCAACGGCAATTATGGTCGGTTCGGATGGTCTGGTTATTTCTTCACTGATTAATTCCCGGCTGATTTCTACACCGTTTTCTAAGGTCAAATGATACTTTTTCATGATTTCGCCGGCGACACCCAAAGAGATAACTTGCTCTTCCCCGACTGTCATATCCCAATCATTTTGATATTGGGTCTCGGGCTTAATAGTTTCAAATTCGGTGGTTTCTGATTCATCTATTTTGACCAGACTGATTTTCTGACCGGCATATACATCATGATCAAGATTGTGATTGGTTAATTCGGCCGGTAAATCTAATTCCTCTTTGGCTTCAGCCATCACTTCCGAGACGTTGTCGGCTTGAGTGGCTAAATTGAAGGTTTTTTCCCCATAGGCAATTTCGACGGACACCGCGCGGTCAATGACAATATTGGAGCCGGCTGTAACTAGAGTATCGAGAGCGGGATAGACTTTATCTTTGGAATTAAGCTCAATATTGCAGGCGTAAAGAATATTTTTAACGGTGGAATAGGAGGTGGTGACAGTGTAAGCCCGATTTTGGTCAATAATTTTGACGGGGATAATAGCGACGGCAATTGATACTTTGATATCTCCCCCATTGAGCTCGGTATAGCGATGCGGATTACTGACGATACCGCTACTCATGTCAAGACCGGCTTCTTTGAGGCCATCATTGAGTAACTCCTGGCGAGTGATAAAAGTTGAATATTGACCTTGATTATCAATTTCCATCTTGGTGGCTCGATGTAAAATACTGGTGGTAAATAGGCAATTATCGGCCTGACAACCGGATTGACTAGCTTGGGCCGGCAGGGAGGCCGGGGTGGAAAAAAAGACAACAAAAGTCGACAGTATGAGAATACTGCCATAGACAAACGTGTCAAAAAAGCTATGCTTTTTATTCACCTCCATAAATAAACGCGTAGTCCTTAATATTTATTACGTTGATATATTGTAGATTAAAAATGGGATAATTACAAATTTACGAGTGGCGTGAACTAGTTCTAATATCATCCTAATTATTGGTTTATAAAACTCGCTCAGGCTAGGTCAGTATTATTTATGCACGCTCATACAGGTTATAAACCAATAATTAGGATGATATTAGAACTAGTTCACGCCACTCGTAAATTTGTAATTTTTAATTAGGGGTGAATGATTTATAATATTTATATGGAAGCAAACGATAAGAAATATTTGGAGGTAGCCAAAGAAGCGGCCAAGCGGGCGGGTGATTTATTAAAATTAAGATTTTACCAAAAACGAGTGGTGTTGGAAAGAAACGAGACTGGGCTGCATTTGCAGGACGATATTGATAGCGAAATTATTATTAAAAAAACGATCAGAGATAATTTTCCTGATCATGATTTTTTGGCAGAAGAAAGTGGTATCGAGGATAACCCGGATGATTACTTATGGATAATTGATCCGCTGGACGGCACGAGTAATTATTATTTTTATAATCCATTTTTTTGTGTTTCAATTGCTTTGTCTCGTGGCCAACAATTGCTGCTGGGGGTGGTTTATAACCCGATTACCCAAGAAATGTTTTGGGGGCAAAAAGGTGACGGGGTGTGGCTGAATGATAAGAAAATTGAGGGTTGGCCGGAGAATCAAGTAACAAAGTCAGTTTTTGGCGGTTATACTAATCAGACTCGCTGTCAACATGTTTTGGATTATACTCCCGATTTGCCTAATAATCATGTAAAATTAGAAATGGCCTCGGCGGAGTTGGCTTTGGCCTATGTGGCGGTTGGGCGTCTAAATAGCTACCTATTGGACAAGGCACGGATTTGGGACGTAGCGGCAGGGATATTACTAATCCAGGAAGCCGGCGGGGCAGTGACTAATTGGCAAGGGCAGGAGTGGAAATTTGATGATAAGCAGATATTGGCCAGTAATGATGAGGTAATACATAATAAAATTATTGGGAAGATTAATCAACAAATGTTATGTTAGACATAAAATTTATCCGGGAGAATCCGGAAATAGTTAAAAAAAGTTTAGAGAGACGTGGTAAAGATTTGATATCGGTTGACAATTTGTTGGAGATTGATGAACAAAAGCGGGAATTGATGACGGCGATTGATAAATTGAAGGCCGAGAGAAATAAAGTCGGGAAAAAACCTAGTCAAGCGGAAATTGTTAAATTACAGACAATCAAGAAAGAAATTGAAACCGAAGAAAAGAAGTTGGCCGAGATTGATCATATTTATGATGAAATATTGTGGGAATTGCCCAATATTTTGTCAGATGATACGCCGGATGGGAAAAGCGACAAAGATAATCCGGAAATCAAACAAGTGGGAGAGGTGAGAAGTTTTGATTTTGAGATCAAGGACCATTTACAGATTGCTGAAGCTTTGGATCTAGTCGATTTTGAGCGCGCCGCCAAAGTGGCCGGCAGCGCCTTTTATTATGCTAAAAATCAATTAGTACTACTGGATTTAGCTTTGCAGAAATTTGCCTTAGAAAAATTATTTAAAAAAGGTTTTACGCTGATGGCAACGCCGGATATGGCCAAAGATGAGGTTTGCCACAGTACCGGGTTTGCCCCTCGCGGTGATGAAGCCCAGATATACAGTATTGAAAAGCAAGATTTGAGTTTGATCGGTACGGCTGAAATTACCTTGGCTGGGTACCATCGGGACGAGATATTGGCTGAAGATGAATTGCCAAAAAAATATGTGGGGTTATCGCATTGTTTCCGCGTGGAATCGGGTAGCTATGGTAAATATGCCAAAGGTTTGTATCGGATGCATCAGTTTACCAAAGTGGAGATGTTTGCTTTTACTCGGCCGGAAGAGAGCGAAGCCACGCATCAGGAATTTTTGGCGATTGAAGAAGAAATTTTGCAGGAATTGGAAATCCCCTATCGACTGGTGGCGATCTGCGCCGGTGATATTGGTGCCCCCTACTCCAAATCGTTTGATATTGAAGCCTGGGTGCCCAGTTTGGGAGAATATCGGGAAATTACCAGCACCTCCAACGCCACCGACTATCAGGCGCGGCGTATGAACGTCAGATACAAAAACGCTGCTGGTGAAAATAAATTTGTCCACACCGTCAATGGCACCGCCATGACTAATTCCCGTTTTCCCCTGGCCATCTTGGAAAATTATCAACAAGCAGATGGTAGCGTGGCCATACCCAAGGCTTTGCAAGAGTATTGCGGTTTTAAGAAAATAATCAATTAATTATAATTGGAGGTATATCATGCAGCTTATTTTGTCATCGCGCAATTTTGACATGACGCCAGATGTAAGAGCCTACGTGGAAGAAAAGTTGGCCCGGGCGGAGAAATATTTTGGTAACGTGATTATTTTGCGGGTGGAATTGGAGTTTGAGGATAAACGGGACGACGGTAAGGATTTTTCTTGCGAAATCTTGGTTTCTCTGCCGGGACGTAAAATTCGAGTGGATCGACAACGAGGGCAGGAATTGTTTGAAGCGATTGATTTGGCGGAGGCGGCCATGTCAGCGCAAATCAAGGGATTGAAAGAAAAGATTATTGATGAAGCCAGGCAGAGCAAGGAACATTTGCGGCAGATGGAAAGTCAGCCGCCGGTGGACACCGAGGGCGAATATGAATATACATATGAGGTTGAGCAGGAACCGATGAGTCTGGATGAAGCCAAAGAACAAATGAATTTATTGCAGCAGGATTTTTATGTGTTTACCAACAACGAAACTGGCCGGACAAATACGGTTTACAAGAAGTCGGATGGGAGATATGGGGTGATTGTGGAGAAAAAATAGTTGTTTTTTGTTTTTAATTGGACATAAAAAAAGAAACCGGTTAGAGTAACAGGTTTCTTTTTTTGTGATAAAAAACATCTTAATGTGTAGTTTTAGAAATCTCTAATATAATCTTCCAGTTCTTTGGTGTTTTTTTCCAATAACTCAATTTCTTTTTTCAATAGTGATATTCTGTTTTTGTTAGCAGTAACCATTTCTAGCATTCCTTTGATAGCCTCGTCGGGCTCCAGCGGTCCCGAGTCGCGGTTTTGACCGCTTATTGCCTCTTTAATACTGTTCAGGTAGGGTGAAGCTGGCTCTTTTTTACTGATGAGCATGCCTAGAATGGAATATCGGTTGTCGATATCGTAATCAATGCCTTCTTTATTGTCTGGTAAAGATTCGCCATTGTCTGGTAAAGATTCGCCGGGTGTACTTTTCATAACTTCGGATAATTAATAGATAATTAATGAGTTGTTCTAATTAACTAAGGTTCATGTCATCCCCGCCTTGAGCGGGGATCTCTTATGCAACGCGCTGATTATATTCTTGATGATGGGTTCCCCGCTCAAGGCGGGGATGACAGATAGTGAGAATAATAAAGACGTAGATAATTTTAGCATACGAGACAACAATATTCAACGCTTTGACACGCTTTGATACGCTTTGGATAGAATATCGATGTCGAAAAAAAATACCATTTAATATGACAAAACCCGGGAACATTTTGCTCCCGGGATCTTTTTTGTATTAATTGTTATTAGGAGGAACTTCTAAAAGGTCCCCTCGCCAGAGGCCATATGCCCCCAGATCAGTGAACTTTTTTCCGTTTCCGTTTTTCTGCTTATCAGTTCTTCTTTTTTCCTCTTCTTTTCTTCTTTTTTCCTCTTCTTTTTTTCTTCTTTTTTCTGCTTTTTTGGCGAGATATTTTTCTCGCCCAACATCTGATAGTAACATTAAAAAAATTCCTCCTTGTTTTTTTATTTTATAAGAGCATCTTCACAAAGAGTTGGCCGGAGCGAAAACCCCTTATGAAGAATTTTTACTTATTCAGTTTTTAACGACAACTTTCCCCCTTTCTAATAAAAAAAATTCCTTATCTCCGGCAATAAGGACTTTTTGAGAATAGCACATATTTTATTAGATGGCAAGGGCGTTAAGGGGTCCTGGATCCCTAGCGCTCGCTGACTCGCTTAGGGTCCAGGATGACATGATAAGTTTGCCATTGGTAATTACTTCAATATCTTCCGCAAATACTGGCCGGTATAGGACTCTTTGACTTTGGCCACTTCTTCGGGAGTACCTTGGGCGATGATGCGGCCGCCTTGGTCGCCGCCTTCGGGACCAAGGTCAATAATGTGGTCGGCTGTTTTGATGACATCGAGATTGTGTTCGATGACCAAAATGGTGTTGCCTTTACGGATTAAGCGGGCCAGGACCTTGAGGAGATTGGCCACATCGTCGTAGTGTAGGCCAATGGTGGGCTCGTCGAGAATGTAGAGGGTGCGGCCAGTGGCGCGGCGGGAGAGTTCGGAGGCTAGTTTGATGCGTTGGGCTTCACCGCCGGAAAGGGTATTGGCCGATTGGCCCAGCTGTAAGTAGCTCAAACCAACATCATTGAGGATTTTGAGTTTGCGTTCCAGGGCGGGAATGTTTTTGAAAAAAGTATAGGCCTCTTCGGCGGTCATTTCCAGGACGTCGGCAATGGTTTTACCTTTGTAAAATATTTCCAGCGCCTCCAGGTTGTAACGCTTGCCTTGGCATTCGGGACATTTGATATAGACATCGGGCAAAAAGTGCATTTCAATTTTGATGGAACCGTCTCCACGACAGTTTTCACAGCGACCACCTTTGACATTGAAGGAAAAACGACCGGTTTTGTAGCCGCGCATTTTGGCCTCGGGAGTGTTGGCAAATAGATCACGAATAATGGTAAAGGCGCCGGTGTAGGTGGCTGGATTGGAGCGAGGGGTACGACCAATGGGCGATTGATCAATGGTAACTACTTTGTCGATATTGGCCACTCCTTTGATTTCTTTGTATTTACCAGGGCGTTCTTTGGCGCGATAAAAGTATTTGGCCAAGTATTTAGAAAGAATGCTGTGGATCAGAGTCGATTTGCCGGATCCGGAGACGCCGGTGACACAAACAAATTGCCCAAGGGGGATTTTGACATTAATATTTTGTAGATTATGTTCAGTGGCGCCGATAATTTCAATCGATTTACCGGTGGATTTACGCCGACCACTGGGGATGGCGATGCTCTTTTTTCCAGATAAATATTGGCCGGTGAGAGAATTTTTGTTTTTCATGATTTCGGCGGGGGTACCTTGGGCAATCACTTCTCCGCCGCGAGTACCGGCGCCCGGGCCGATATCGATCAACTGGTCGGCGGACAACATGGTTTCTTCGTCATGTTCGACGACAATAATCGAATTACCAATGTCGCGTAATGCTTTCAGAGTATCGATTAATTTACTATTATCACGTTGGTGTAGGCCAATGGATGGCTCATCGAGAATATACATGACACCGGTCAGGGAAGAACCTATCTGGGTGGCGAGGCGGATACGTTGGGCTTCCCCGCCGGAAAGAGTGTTGGCGGTACGGTGCAGGGTCAGATAACTTAAACCAACGTTGAGCATAAAACCGATTCGCTCGTTGATTTCTTTGAGGATCTGGCGAGCAATTTGAGTTTGTTGTTCATTTAACTTTAGCCCCGCAAAAAACTTGGCCAAGGAACGGATATCCATTTCGGTAACTTCGATAATATTCTTTTTGGCAATGGTCACGGCCAAAGATTCGGGTTTGAGACGACGACCCTGACAAACTGGACAAACTTTGATAGTCATGTATTTTTCAATTTCCTGGCGGACATAGTCGCTGGTAGTATCTCGATGCTGACGTAACAAGGAGGGAATGACACCTTCATAATTGGTCTCATATTCTTTAACTTTCCCGTAGGGAGTGGGATTTTTGACTAAATATTTCTGGTCGCCCGTGCCATGAAGAATAATATCGATCACTTTATCAGATAATTTATTGATGGGGGTGTCGAGATTAAAACCCTGAGCCCCGGCCACAGTCCCCAAAATACGCATGTGCCAGTTTTGCTGGCCGGAAGTTTTGCTCCAGGGGCCAATGCCGCCTTCGGCGATAGTTAATTTTGGATTAGGGAAGATCAGGTCGGTATCAACTTCCAAGCGAGTGCCTAAACCGGTACAACCAGGGCAGGCACCCTGGGGATTGTTGAAAGAAAAAATACGCGGGTTTATTTCGGGAAGATTGATGCCACAAGTCGGACAGGCAAAGCGCTCCGAAAAAGTTTGAATTTCATTTTTATCAAGCAATAATACATTAACCAGACCATTACCATAGTTGAGAGCGGTTTCTAGTGATTCAACCAGTCGGGTGCGAAAATCTAGATTTTTTTTATCAATAATCAAACGATCAACGACGATTTCGATGGTATGTTTTTTTTGCTTATCTAAAACAATGGTTTCGTTGATGTCTAAAATATCACCATTGATGCGGACACGGACAAAGCCGGCTTTTTTTATTTCCGCTAATGTATTTTTATGCTCTCCTTTTTGAGCGATGACCAATGGCGCCAAAATAACGATTTTGGTTTTGGCGGGAATTTGCAATACCTGATCGGCGATTTGACTGATAGTCTGCGAGGAAATGGGTTGACCACACTGCGGACAATGCGGCTCCCCTACTCGGGCAAATAACAAACGGAGATAGTCGTATATCTCCGTAATGGTGCCAACAGTGGAACGAGGGTTGGAAGAGGCGGATTTTTGATCGATGGAAATGGCCGGGGACAAGCCTTCAATCT
Organism: Patescibacteria group bacterium; assembly: GCA_041648895.1. Lineage (GTDB taxonomy): Bacteria > Patescibacteriota > JAHJAL01 > JAHJAL01 > JAHJAL01 > JBAZOB01. Next base: position 9,888 of record JBAZOB010000002.1, on the reverse strand, counting down.
TGTCAACGTCGGGCTTTTCCATGATGCCTAAAAACTGGCGAGCGTAGGCGGACAGGGATTCTACATATCTTCTTTGGCCTTCGGCATAGATGGTGTCAAAAGCTAAAGAAGATTTGCCGGAACCGGATAGACCGGTGATAACCACTAACTTGTTTTTGGGAATTTCGATATCAATATTCTTTAAATTGTGTTCCCTGGCCCCTTTGATGGTAATTTTATCAATCATATTTTTCCATTTTTTTAACGTTTAAACATTTATTGATATTAACATGTTTCAACCTCTTTTTCAATTGTCTATAATGGAATTAATCACAAATGACAAGAATGACAATAATCGCTGTCATCCCCGCCTTCCGGGGTCCCCGCAAACTCTATTGATTTGTGGGGTGGGTTAGCGGGGATGACAAATAATATTTTCTTGTCATTTGTAATTTGTCATTAATTTATGTCTCAACCGAAAAAAAAGAAAAAACAGCGGATTATCAGGCCAAAAGCGACTTTTTGTGGTCTGGTGGTTTGGAGTGCGCTGGGTATTTTGTTGATACCGCTGGTATTGATTACTTTGCTGGCCACGTTAAGGCTATTTACCCAGGTGCCAATTTTTTCCCGGGCCATGCTGTCAATGCTAATGGGAGTATTAATTTATGCTTTGATTCATTTTTTTGTCTATCAGTCGACAGTTTTCTATGTGCTAGCCCATGAGTTTACCCACGCTATCTTTGCGATTTTCTCTGGGGCTCAGGTGAAAAAGATTAAAGTAGCGAGTCGCGGCGGCTGGGTGGAGTTGACTCAGTCTAATTTTATTATTGATCTGGCGCCGTATTTTTTCCCGCTTTATTCAATTTTGTTGGCGGTACTCTATTTTATCGCCAATCGTTTTTGGGATCTAACTGGCTATTATTTTCTCTTTTTCTTTTTACTGGGCGCCAGTCTGTGTTTTCATTATCTGTCCAACTGGGAAATACTGAAAATTGAGCAACCGGATATGAAAATAACGGGGAAGATTTTCGGCATTATTTTTGTTTTGCTGGCCAATTTGCTATTCTTAAATATTATCATCATGTTTGTCTTTTTGGATTATGTAAACTTGGCGACATTGGTGGATAATTTTAGGGATGCTTACCGGGTGATTAATATTTTTTAACTTGATTCTACTATGATAGTCTGGAAGAAAAATTTAGATGACTTAAAGGATGTCCCATCTGAAAATGGCGATAAAAAAACGATAATTAAGGAACACCAGGCAGAGTCATCAGAGGAGGATCCAGCCCAAGTGGTGGTTAAGGATTTTATTAATTGCTACCAACCAGGGTATTTTGATCCGGAATTGTGCATTTTATTTAATGAAGAGCAGGTCAAACAAATAGCCAATGACAAGGATAAACGGCAAAAAGCGATTGATATTTTTAAGCAAAATGTGCTGGTGAATGATGAAAATAAAGAACAAAGGCAAAAACGTTTTTATGACAATATGTCGATGGTGGTAATATTCGGTTTGAAGAAAACAGATGTTTATTCCCCAACAGAAGGAAATAATGAGAATAATCCCAATGATTTTTTCGTTGATAGTATTTGTGCCCATCTGCTGGAGAAAAAAACTGATGATTATTTTGACAATCAATTTTTTTGTCGTAATGATTTCCTTTTTCCCTATTTTGAAGAGGCCAAGACAAGTTTGTTGAAGAAGAGAGAAATCCTGCAAAGTCAAATGCTAAAACCAGCCGAGGATAGTATTAATCATTATGCTCTGGTTGAAAAATTGATCCCCTTACAAAAGAAGCTAATAATAATCGAGAAAAGGCTGAAACAATTTCCGGAAAAATACCGAACCAACGTGTTAACTGAAGGCTATATTTTGGAAAATGAAGAGGTGGAAATTGATAATCAGGAATATGACGAAGCGCCAGCTAATAACAATAGTAATAATGACACAAGTAATATTGACTCACCGATCAATGCTGCGTCTAGTTCATGGGAGGACAAGATAGTCGATAATAGAAAACCGGCACTGACAGTAAATAAAGAATGGCTTGATACAATCAAACCGGAAAGAATGGAAATGATTAATAGGTTTTTGTCTAATAGAAGAAAATATAATAGGGAAATTGACGAATTATTTTTAAAAATTAATGGAGAAACAATAAAATCATGAGGGCCAATATTGATGAGATTGGAAAACGGACAAGTTATGTTTCTTTCAATCGAGAAAAAGATAAATTTGATCCACAGAAAACAGAAAAAAAATACGCCGCGATTGGTTTTTTAAAGGAAGGGGAGGATGCCTTTATCACCCACCCGTTGGTTGATCACGGTCTAATTTATGAACAGATAGATGTTGATAATAATGCTGAAATAGACGATGACGTGAAAGAAATGGAAAATATTATTAAGGAAAAACGGCAATTTGATTCGAAAAGTCAGAGCCCATCAAAAAAGAAAAGTTACGAACAGTTACTTGAACGAATAAAAAAGATGTAGTGGTTGATTGATGGCAATTAATTATTGGTGTATACTAAATTTACCAGACGAGTAATTTGACATTCGTTGTCCAGGGAGAAAAAGCCATTTGACTGCAAGCTTTTTTATGACGGGCCAAATGAAAACCAACTGGGACCAGTTTTAATGACGAATTAAAATTGGTAAAATTTATCAAACAAGAGCCCTAAAAGGGAATTTGAGTGGAACCGCGGGTTTGTTATACTCGTCTCAATAATTGAGACGATTTTTTATTTGTAGATTTCATTAATAAAGCCTGGATCCTGGATGCCGGAACGCAACGCTTCCGCCTCCAGGATGACAAAAATAAGACGAAATTTAATTATAAAGTAATTAACCAAGGAGAAAATATGGATAAACAAAATAACAACGAAGAATATGTACACGCGATGCGGCATTCGCTGTCGCACATCATGGCCGAGGCGGTGCAGGATATGTTTCCGGAAGTCAAATTTGCCATTGGGCCGGTGATCGACAATGGCTTTTACTATGATTTTGACCTGCCGCGCACTTTGATCCCGGAAGATCTACCGCTTTTGGAAAAGAAGATGCGACATTTGATCAAACAAAACAATAAGTTTGAGCGACAAGAGGTGAGTAAAAAAGAGGCATTGGATTTTTTTGGCCAGGCCCAGGAGCCATATAAAGTCGAATTGATCAATGAATTAAATGACGGCGAAATTACTCTGTATCGATCCGGTAAGTTTGTTGATCTATGCAAAGGTCCCCACGTGGAAAGTACCGGCAAAGTGGGGGCGTTTAAACTGACTCATATTTCCGGAGCCTATTGGCGGGGCGATGAGAAAAACAAAATGCTACAGCGAATCTATGGTGTGGCGTTCGCGACGCCAGCCGAGTTGGATAATTATCTGAAAATGGTGGAAGAGGCTAAGAAAAGGGATCATCGGAAATTGGGACAAGATTTAAAATTATTTTTGATTGACCCGATGGTCGGAATGGGATTGCCAATGTGGTTGCCCAAAGGAGCTTTATTGTGGCGAATTATTGAAGATTTTTGGTATAAAGAGCATCTGAATAACGGCTACAATCTGGTACGGTCGCCTCACTTGGGAAATAAAAAACTGTGGGAACAATCTGGTCATTGGAATTTTTTTAATGACAGCATGTATCCACCGTTGGAGGTCGGGAAATCGTTGGAAGAATACCAAAAAGGCGAAGAGGCAAAAGTTAAGGAAGAATATTTGATTAAACCAATGAATTGTCCTTTCCATGTCCGTATTTATAAATCAGGCATGCACTCATATCGTGATCTGCCTTATCGCTGGGCCGAGTGCGGTACTGTTTATCGATATGAAAAATCAGGTGAATTGAATGGATTATTACGAGTGCGTGGTTTTACACAAGATGACGCACATATTGTTTGCACTAAGGAACAGGTAAAATCAGAATTAAAGCGGGTGGTAGATTTTATTATTTTTATGCTGAGCACATTTGGGTTCAAGGAATTTAATGTTTATCTGTCATTGCGTGATCCCAATAATAAGGAAAAATATGCCGGGAATGATAATGGTTGGGAATTCACTGAGGGAGTGCTGGAAAAAGTAGCTAAAGATAAAAAGTTATCCTATACGAAATTGGAGGGTGAAGCGGCATTTTACGGTCCTAAACTTGATTTCAAAGTTAAGGATGCTATTGGTCGCGAGTGGCAATGTTCAACTTTACAGTTTGACTTTAATCTGCCAGAAAGATTCGAAATGAGTTTTATCAATGAGCAAGGCATAGAAGAAAGACCATATATGCTTCATCGGGCTTTATTTGGTTCATTTGAGCGCTTTATTGGGGTATTGATCGAACAATATGCCGGTGCTTTCCCGCTATGGCTTTCTCCTGTGCAAATGATTGTTTTGCCGGTTTATCCACAAAAACATTTGAAATATTGCCAAAAGGTAGCTAAGAAACTAGCTAATAAAGATTTTCGAGTGGTGGTGGATGATGGTGATGATTCGCTGGGCAAGAAGATCCGTAACGCGGAATTACAAAAGCCTAATTATATTCTGGTAGTCGGCGATCGAGATATTGAGAATCAAACCGTTTCGGTGCGGCCACTCCAAGGGGAAGATATGGGGGCGATGAGCTTGGCGGAGTTTATGAAGATGATAAAGAAGGAGCGTGATAAAAAATTGATTACTAATGTGTTATAATGTGATTGGTAAAGCGTAATTTAATAACTTCTCATTATTAGTTTAATGAGAAGTTTTTTTATTGGAATGGCGGGGCTTTTGATGGCCGAGAATTTATTATTTTATTAGGAGTAATTATGATTGGTAAAATGAGCGACATGGATCGACCTCGAGAATTGGCCAATGACTTGGTTTTTGGGAAGAGAAGTCATGAATATGCCAAAGAGGGACAGGATATTAGTTACCGAATGGCCACGAATATGATAAAAGAAGCAATGGCGGCCAAGAATTTGGGAGTGATGGAGACGAATAAAAAAACGAAAAAAATGTACTCTGATAAGATTGCCAAAGCGCTGCAAAAGAGGGAGTTTATTATTGAGTCCTTGGAGCATTCCAAGGGTAAAAATCAAATATCGGCGGTGGTCAATGAGTTGTTGAATTATCTGCAAGAAGATTTAAAAAACGATGCAGGATCTTTTGCCAAAATGATCAAGGCGCAAAAAACATATGATCAATATAAAAAGATAGTTTCAGAAAAATAAAAATATCTAATATAATAATACTGATGAATATTTTCATTTAAGTATTATTTATGGCAAGAACTTTCCACATTATCACTTTTGGTTGTCAGATGAACCACGCTGATTCGGAGCGGATTGGGGCAATTTTGTTAAATAGCGGATTAAAAAAGTCCAAGACGAGTAAGAGTGCAGATGTAGTGATAATTAACAGTTGCAGTGTCCGACAAATGGCGGAGGATAGAACATATGGTAAAATTACCGAGTTGGCCAAAAGTAAAAAACGACCCAGAATAGTAGCGACCGGATGTTTGGTGTCGGATAAAATCTGGAAGAAATTATTAGGAAAAGGACGATTTGATATATGTTTGCCGATTGATCGGATGATTGATTTGCCAAAATATTTGTTCGAGTGGAAAATGATCAACGAGTTGCCAAAAGATAAGTATGATCATTATCTACAGGTTATTCCGCAAAATACTAATTCATTTTCAGCTTATTTACCCATCATGACTGGGTGCAATAATTTTTGCAGTTATTGCGCCGTCCCTTACACGCGGGGGCGGGAGGTGTCACGGCCGAAAACCGATATTATCGCTGAAGCCGAACAGTTGGCCAAAGATGGTTGTGTCGAGTTAACTCTGCTGGGGCAAAATGTTAATTCCTATGGCAATGACTGGCATGAGGGTAAAAATGAAAACGACTTTGTTGATTTGTTACGCCAAATTTCGGATATTGCGGAGCTAAAAAGAATATATTTTATCTCTTCTCATCCCAAAGATATGTCAGATGAATTAATTAAACTGGTGGGTGAACGTGCCAATTTATGCAACTATATTCATTTGCCCATTCAAGCCGGCAGCAATGAAATTATCCGAAAAATGAATCGTAAATATACGCGGGAAGATTATCTGGTATTGGTGGATAAAATTAAAAAATGGATTCCGGATGTAACCATTACCACTGATTTAATTGTCGGTTTTCCGGGAGAAACCAGGGAGCAATTTGCGGAAAGCGTGGATATTTTCGAGCGGGTGCAATTTGACATGGCTTTTATTGCCCAGTATTCACCCCGTCCCAAAACGGCGGCCAGCAAGTTAGAAGATGATGTCAGCCAAGCCGAGAAGAAAAAGCGTAAATATTGGCTCAATGAGGTGCTGGGAAAAATTATTTTGGCCAAGAATAAGAAATTAGTCGGTCAAATCATTGATGTGCTGGTACACAAATATCAACGCGGCCGGTTGGTGGCCTATACGGAAGGTTTAAAACCGGTGCATTTGGAGGGGAAGAAGGAATTAATTGGAAAATTGATTCCAGTAAAAATAACCAAAGCGATGGATTGGGGATTGGAAGGGGAGATTCGCAAGAACTAACAATCAATATGATTAATGATGATTATTTTGTCATCCCCGCCTTCTCTTCTGTGTCATCCCCGCCTTGAGCGGGGATCTTATATGCAACGCGTATATTACAGTCTTGATGATGAGATCCCCGCTAACCCACCCCACAAATCAATAGAGTTTGCGGGGACCCCGGAAGGCGGGGATGACATATTCCAAGATTATTTACCAATTTAGAACATCATAATAAAGATCACCTAACCCAGGATTTTGTTTTAGTATTAATTCAAATTTCCAAGACCGACCCCATTTTTTTAATCTTTTTTCTCGGTTTATGGCTACATTAACGTCCTCATGAACTTCATAATAAATCAGTTTAGTTAATTTGTACTTACTGGTGAAACTATTAATTGTGCTTGTTTTATGTTCATAGATTCTCCTTACAAGGTTATTCGTGATACCAGTGTACAAGATTTTGTTGTATTTATTTGTCATAATGTAGACGTAATAGAATTTTTGCATTTGACTTGATATTTTTTAGTATTTTTATTTTAGTAATATTAATATTAAATATAATTATTGTTTTTATTAATTATTGATGAGATCCCCGCTCAAGGCGGGGATGACAGGAGAGAGACTGATAATATTCGTTTTATAATTATTATTTTTTATGAGAAATAACCATTTCCAAGACAACAAAGCGGCGCGGCGGGAAGCTAAGAGTAGAAAGAAGAAATATGGCATGAAAGAAAGTGGGCGGGGGGTTAAATTGATCGAGCGCTTGCAGAAAGAAAGGGCAGATAAATTAAAAAGAATATCAAAATCTGATAGTAAATAAAAATATGTCTTTACCAATAAAAATAATCGCTATTGGCGGGCCGACGGCTTCGGGGAAGACGGAGGCGGCGTGGCAATTAGCCAAAGAGTTTAACGGGGCGATAATTTCCTGTGATTCGCGACAGATTTATCGGGAAATGGATATTGCCACTGATAAAATTCAATATCAACTCCCCTACTCTGACCCAATTGTTTACCAAGATATTGATCATTACGGAATTAATCTAACGACGATCGATAAGCCCTGGACTTTGTACGAGTGGCAAAAATACGCGCGCCAAACTATTAAGAAAATAAATAAAAAAGGCCAGCGGCCATTTTTGGTCGGGGGAACCGGTTTGTATATCCAGGCTATGGTTGATAATTACGATTTGCATCGGGATTATGACGTGAATTTGCGGACGGAATTGAACCAGCTGTCTTTACAACAATTACAGGATAAATTAATAAAATTAGATAATGATTTATATAACAGCATTGATTATCATAATCCCCGGCGCTTGATCCGAGCGATTGAGAAGAAGAATCATGAATTACACATTACGAATAACGACCGTAGGGGCGGGGTTGTCCCGCCCAGCACGATAAAATCACACCAGTATTCCGGTTTGGTTTTATCATTTATTCCCGATCGAGAAATAATCCGCGAAAAAATTACCAAACGGGTCGATGTGCATTTAAAAAAAGGTGTTTTGACGGAGGTGGAAAATCTAATCAAAAAATACGGACCAGCCGATCCGATTTTGAATTCCACCATCAGTGTGCAAGAATATATCCCCTATCTGCAGGGTAAAATATCTTTGGAAGCGGCCAAGAAAAAAGTGATAATCAATAATTATCACTACGCCAAAAGACAAATGACCTGGTTTCGAAAATATGGGAAGACGGTTTTTTGTCAAAACTTGGGAGAGATGAGAACGAAGATAAAGGAATTTACGCGTTAGCGGCACGGTCGAGGGGGATGTCGATATTGATGTAGGCTTCTTTTTCGGATTTAATTTCAAAGACCTGACCACAGTACCAGTCAAATTTTTTCTTTTTATTGATCAAGACACAGGCATTGGTGGGAAACTGATAGCCGGTTTTTTCAACCTGGACAATGTATTTGCCCGGCACAACCAGAAAGGCAAAACGACCATCGGGATCGGTTAGTTTGGTCTCCATAATGCGGTCGTATTCCGGGTCGATGATTTTAACGATGGCCATGGAAATCGGCAGGCCGGTTTTGGAATCGTAAATTAGTCCCCAGGGCTTGGGCTGGATGCTCATTTTGTATATTTTGTAAACCAAGGCGCCAAAGTAAACCAGCATGATAAAATAATTAACAAATCCGCCATGCAGCAGGGCAATGGCGATGCTAATGACAAAGCCCAAGGATAACAAGGGGAAAGACACCACGCCGAGATAATATTGCAGGCGACGTAAGTTGTAGGTCCCTTTTTTGGTCAGGGCTTGTTTGATCGTCTCTTTGGGGGTAATGGGGATATTGAGGTTGATAATCTCATTGTCTTGATGAACAGTGATTTCTTCCCCCAGATAAATATTGGTGTAGCGGCCGTCATATAAACCATAGCTGCCCAAAGCCGGAAAGCGGAAGTCGTGTTTGGCCACTTTGATAATATATTTTCCCTTTTTCACCAAAAAGCCATAGCGACCGTTTTTGTCGGTCACTTTGCTTTCAACCTGTTTTTTGGTCTCTGTATTGTAAAGACGGACGATAGCCAAATCGACGGGTTTTTTGGTGTCAGAATTGTAGACCACGCCCCAGGGATCACGAGCGGGGATAATGCCCAGCCAGGTGGCGATTTGGTTGAGACCGAGCAAGATTAAACTAAAAATTTCAAAAATTAATCCAAACAATGAAAAAGCGATCAAACCAATGGCGCTCCAATAAGCTAATTGCTCGATCCGACTGACAATCGGGACTAGCTGATCCTGGTCAAAATAACGACGGATTTTGTCCCCGGGAAGAGCTTCACCGGTCCCAATGATCGGCCGGGGATTAATGGTTAGATTGTAGACAGAACTAGGTAAACTAATGAAGCCATAGATATTGTCTGCGACAGCATAGATTGAATATTCTCCCGGTGGTAAATCATTTTGTAAATTTAATTCCCAAAAGCCAAAATTATCGGTGGTCACCTGGTAGATGCGGAATTGACTGTCGTTATAAATATAAATATTGATGTTAACATTGGGGGCGGCGGTGCCATTAATGTTGATGCTGTCGGTTTCCAGGATATTGTTTTCGGCCAACTTAACCGTCGGCGGCATGAGAACATATATCGGCTGACCCGATTTGATGGTTTCTTCATTGATCAATATTTCCACGTTGCCGGGATAGATACCCAGATCATCATAGTAGGCGCTGATGTTGGTAAGAAAATCTTCCAGACGGGTAAATTCCAATACTAATTCAAATTTACCATCCAGATCAGAATAGGTATTTTTGGTTTCAATGTCATTACTGGCTTCAGAAAAGGAATTGGGGAAGGTCCAGCCAATGATTGGCACGTAGTAGGGGGTGATTTCCTGGCCGGCGGGGGGGGTGGGGGG
>JBAZOB010000001.1:0-97077 GCA_041648895.1 Patescibacteria group bacterium | reverse complement strand
ATAATACCGGCACAGGAAGCACAATGCATACCGGAAAGTGACAAGGAAAGACGCTTATCTTTTTCGCTACCGACTGTTGCTTGAGATGTTACTATGTCACGTTGATGAACTGACATTGGCACTTCACTCGACATAGATTTTTGGCCACCAGTCGAACCAAAAACCTTGAATAAATTGATCGCCTGCAGCAGATCGTCCGTTACTTTGAATTGTTTCACCCCTTTGGGAAGATGCACCTCAGCCATGTTGTTAGTTTTGACTTTACCATCAAACATCGGTTGCCCATCCGCTCCGGCCATAATATGACCTTCGGCCTCCACTTTCGATTCCAGTCTGATTTTTAATGGCTTGCCGGCGGCCAGTTTTTTGGTCACCACCTCCAGATCAGTTGTCTCTGGTTGGTCAGCATCAGCGCCAATCACCTCGCTCTGATAACCAGCCCGGCCAATGCCATCAACAATTTCCTTTGGTTTGACTAACTGATCATCATATTCAATCTCCCCCGTCCCAGCTTTAGCCACGATATTGATCTGGCTAATCCCGGCCAGTTCCTCCAACTCGCTTTTAATCAGCTTTTCACACGACTCACAATGCATACCGCTAATTTTTAACTTAAGAATTTTTTTCATAGGACCAATATTAGTTATTAATTAAACTATACTACTTTGGTAAATTTATTTTGTACTCTGTGTCCGACAGAACCTGCGCCATCTCTGATTGGTCAATTATTCGATTGGCAATAATGGTGGTGTCACCCGTGTTTTGATCGACCTTTACTGCCTGGACCCCACCTATCTTGCCGATTTTTAGTTGACATAGTTTGGCACAAGCGACGCAAGTCAGACCCGAAATTTTAGCTTTGATTGTTTCCATACTTATCTTTAATATTAAATAAAATAAAATAATTATTGTTACCCATACCTCAGGTTGTGGTACATTTATTTTTATTTTTAAACCGCTGATTCGCGCAATTAAATGACAGCGGTTTAAAAGTCTACCTAACTTACCTGAATCGTCCCTCGTAGCACACCCATGCCACAAGTTATTTGATATTTACCCGTTTTGGTCGGGGTAAATTCCATCACAATATCTTTGTCCTTGGTCAGATATTCGGCCAAATTGTACAATCCGGGAATCATGATACTGCCCATGCATCCACCACCGCTTTCCTGTACATCTATTTCCAGCCGCACCGGCTGATTATTTTTCACGGTAAAGGAATTGGGAACAATATCTTTTTGCTTGGTATAGATGGTTTTTATCACTTGGACTTCTGATTTATCAACACCATTATCATTGGCTAAAGAATTATCTCCATTAACGGTGGTATCGCTCTGTGTCGGACCCTCAACTACATCACCGGATGAAAAAGAACTGCTGCCGCCACACCCGCCCCCACAACCACCGGATGTCCCAGTAGAACCACCGCATCCACCACTTGTCCCGCCAGCACTAACCCCACAACTACCAGCCGGCAGTGAACTGGATTCAACTGATCCGGAAACTGAATTACTGTCTTTTGATCCGTTCTGATCGACTACCTCAAAATAACCGGTGTACATGCCCATGGCACAGGAAAAGGCCAATCGCCCAGTCTTTTCGGGAGTAAATTCGATTATATTTTCCCCCGAACGCAAAGTCCGCTGAATTTTTAACTCCGGCAGCACCAGACTGGACGCGCAGGAATTAGCGGCTTTGGCATTAATTACCCACTTCACCGGTAAGCCTGCTTGGATAGTAAATTTACTGGGTGAATACCCACTGTAATTTTCTTCCATTGTCACTACCTGCACACCATCAACTATCTCGACATTAGGATCATCAACCACTACTGATCCAGCCGATTGACCCATGGCAATTTTCCAGCCCGTCAGATTTAACCCGTTGGCCATATTGAATAAAGACAAAATAACCACTACCAGACCGGCAAATTTGAAAAAGCGGCGGGCAAAAATTCCTTTGACCAACGATGTTACCCCACCCACCAACAATAATCCAACGGTAGTACCCAAAGCGAACAAGCCCATCACCAGCGCCCCCGCCACAAAACTGCCGGAACTAATGGCCAAAAGTTGCATCGCCTGAGTAAAACCACAGGGGAGAAAAAAGGTCAGCACGCCCAACCAAAATGAATTAGCATGGCTGTATTCCTGGTTATGTCTATTCCCAAACCCCAGCCACTGGCTGATTTGTTTGGGCATAGTCAAATTCCATTTTTCCAGCACCGGAAATATCCCCGTCAACTTCAGACCGGTAATCAGCATCACCATTCCCACTAGTATCATCAATATTCCTTGAGTGACCGGACTCAACTGAAACACCGAACCGGCCGCGCCCAGTACCCCACCCAAAACCACATACGAAATTATCCGACCCACGTTAAAAAACAAATGTGGACGAAACTTCTGCCAGATTCCGGCTTCCGGATGCGCCTCGGCGTGTCGGGCGGAAAGTCCCAACACCACACTGCCCACCAACGCCAGACAGGTGGAAAAACCGGCCGTCAAACCAATCAGAAGCACTACTCCCAGTTCAGACGGACTATCCGGAGTACTGATATTAAAATTCACCACTCCCAAAGTATTTAGAAGCACATAGATTGCTACCAGCCACAACACCGCCATCCCCAAGTCTTTGTAAACATCTTTGTCCAGGCTAAACCACGATTTGGATTCATCCGGACCGGTCTCATAACCGGCTGCCCGAATGGCTTCATTGACTTCATCGGGACTTGGCCGCTGTTCGCCATAGTATATGATTGCTTCACCACCGCGATGATCAACATTGGCTCTCTCCACTTCAGGAATTTTTTTCAACTCTTCCTCAATCAAGAGCTCGCAGGAAGTACAGTGCATCCCCTTGATCGGTACCTTAATTTTTTTATAATTTTGCATAACAAAAAATTCTAGTTAATAAATAAAATACCTGTTAATAGGCTTAACTAGAATCTATCTATTCCCGCTTACTCATCATTTTGCGATCAATAATTGGCGTTGACGCCAATAGATCGGGCGGGCTATTGATTAATGGGTCCTGGCCAATCAAACAATCCTGACTATTTGAATCAACATTGTGTAAAATATCTGCCTTTCTTTCTGATAAATTTCTGGAAAAATCAGTCACCGCGTCCGGTTGATGATTATTGTTGATACAACAGATTGGCATTGGTTGAGAAATTCCTCCATCTGACCAAACCACCTCTGTCATCGGTTTTCCATGTTCATGTACCGCCACTACCGCCTGAATATCAATTGTTGGTATACCGTTCATTTCGGCGCGAGCTACTCCCAGACACCAACCACCCAGCTGCCAGCTAATCGCCGTCAGCATCACCATGGAAAATATTTTGGGAAATAATTTTATCATGTTACTTACTTGTTAAACATTTTAACTACTTTCAATACTTCCGCGATTATCTCTTCCTTGCGGCGGGAATTTTTGGCCTCAATGCCTGAAGCAAAACAACTATTCAAATGCCCTTCCAATAGTAAAGTATGAGCCGACCGCAACAAACCAATTACCGCCAGATTTTGCTGCATAACATCAATGCAATACTGATCTTTTTCGATCATATCAATTATCTTGTTTAGCTGCCCGACCGCTTTCTTAAAATTTCCGAGACTTTTCATTTTATTGTCATTCATAAAATATACCAATTACTATAACCATAACCTATGATACAGGTTACCATAATTATAACAAAATCTTTCCGGCCACGTCAAATCAATATAACTTACTTCACTACAATATATTTTCTCTAGATTAAATATATTTTACACGCCAGCCATCAATAGAATTATATTGCATCAAGAAATCATTCCGTCGTCTGTCCATCAAAATCCGGACTACTCTCTCCCGCCTCCGCCTTGGTCGCTCGTACCACTGCGTCCTGATGATGAGCCGGCGAATAGATCGTATACAATTTTAAATCCTCCGAGGCCGAACTATTGATCACGTTGTGTTCCGCTCCGGCGGGAACAATAATTGCCACGCCATCACTCACCTGATACTCATGGCCATCAATAATTACCTTTCCTTCACCCTGTTCAAACCGAAAAAATTGATCATTGTCCGGATGCACCTCCATCCCAATTTCCTCCCCCGGTCGCAAACTCATCAGCACCAACTGACTATGTTTTCCGGTATATAACACCTGTCGAAAATTATCATTGGCCAAAGTATCTTGCTCAATCTCGCCGCGATAACCTTTCATAAAAACCTCCATCGTATCAATAAATATATAACCCAAATTTAATTATCTCATTTTTCACCTATTTTTACTTCAAAGTTTTTTCAATCACTGGAAACGAATAATTATATTGAGAACAACCAAAAAAATCGACATCGCTCGCCCGAGGACCAAAATCACCTTCCACTAGAGAACCGTGATCAGATATCATTTCCAACTAAAACCCTCACCCACCACCACATTCTCGGCTGTATAGCTACCATCACTATTTTCCTTACCAATAACGGTAATTTTATCCCCAGTCTGCAAATCAACAATTAAATAATCATTTACTTGCGAAACACTAGTCAGATCAGAATAATATACCATCTCTGAACCACCATCTTCTTTTTGCAAAGTTATATACTCATCAGTAATTTCCACCACGCTCCCACTTAAAGCCCCACCCATGGTTCCGCTCGTTGGCGGCAAAGAACCATTGGAATTAACATTCTGACCCCGACCAGGGCCACCCATCTGTCCCATGGCCAACTGTTGCAAACCCAAACTAACCAACATTTGTCGTCCATAAAAAGTACCAGCTGCTAAACCCCCCAACGCAAAAACAAACACTAAAATCGCAACATATACTTTTTTCATCTTTATTCTCCGATTTGATTACTAATATTAGCCTGAGCATTGACAATTTTCTCCCAATGCGCCGGCCGGTTAAAAGATAACTTACTTTTTTTGGAAACAAAACGACCATTAACCAATTCATAAGAAATCATTTGTCCCGTATATATTTCCAGTAAAGGAATTTTATCGTCAGCAATATTTTCAATATATTTAATAATCGAACGCAAGCTATTACCATGAGCGGATATCATCACATTGTTACCTTCGACCAATAATGGCACCACTCTTTTTTCAAAATAGGGAATAGTCCGATTATAAACATCCAGCAAACTTTCGCCTCCCGGTGGTCGCTGGTCAAATCCCCGCCGCCAAGAATAGACTATTTCCTCACCATATTTCTGCCGCGCTTCATTTTTATCCATTCCCTGCAAATCACCATAATGTCTTTCATTCAACAAGCAATTAGTAAAAATCGGTATATCACGCAGAGCTGATGGATATTTTTCAATATCCGGCCAGCTATACAGAGAAAAGTGCTCATCAATAAAAACCCCGGAAACTTTCATTTTAGACAAAATCAGCGACATCGTTTCTTTTGACCGGGAAAGACAGGAAGCAAAACCATAATCAAATTTAATATCTTTTATCTTGTCCCCCAAATCAAAACACTGCTGTACTCCACGCGAACTAATTGAAACATCAATCTGCCCCGTAAATTTATTCCCTAAATTCCATTTTGATTCACCATGCCGTACAAGAACTAATTTATTCATAAACATTGTCCTTAAAATATTATTGTTATAGATAAACCAAAATCGCATACAACAATAACCATCGGAATAATCATAATATACATTTTCTTGCCATTTATTATATGTAATTATTATTGATACCGTAGGGCCTCAATTGGGTTAAGTTTAGCCGCCCTCTGCGCCGGATAATAGCCAAAGACAACCCCAATCACCATCGAAACCACTACCGCCATCCACACCGAAGACCAAGTCACTGCCGCCGCGTAATTAAATAAATTCACCACCACCCATGTTATCAGCCATGCCAATACGACCCCCACCACCCCACCAATCATAGTTAAAACTATTGCTTCCATTAAAAACTGCCGAACAATGTATTCTGATCGGGCCCCAATCGCTTTACGCAAACCAATTTCTCTCGTTCGCTCAGTTACCGACGTTAACATCATATTCATTATACCTATTCCGCCCACCACCAATGATATTGCCGCAATTGCTCCCAAGAGCAAAGTGAAAGTACCTGTTACTGAAGCAGCTGTTTCTACAATATCAGTTTGGTTAAAAATATAAAAATCAGCTGCAGCCGAATCACTAATACCATGTCTTTTTAATAATAATGACGTAATATCCGACTGCACTTGATCCATCTCACTATCACCACTCACCTCAACATTAATCACCGATAGAGTTTCGCTACCAGATAGATATTTTTGCAGTGCTCCCAGTGGCACATATACCATATCATCTTCGCTACCCATGGAAGTGCCACCCTTGGCCGCCGCTACCCCAATTACACTGAAACTGACCGAGTTAATCTTTATTTTCTGCCCGACTGGATTAACACCTTCACCAAATAAAGTTTCGCTAACAGTCGCTCCCAAAATCGCCACTTTGGCACTCGAAACCACATGTTTATCAGAAATAAACGAACCATAACTCATTTCCAAACTTTTCATTTGAGCGTAATCGGCTGTCGTTCCTTTGACACTACTATTGGTATTATCGCTTTTAGCCGTAATTTGATAACGACCGGATGCTTCCGGCACCACCAAGTCAATATTGGCAATCTCACTTTCAATAGCCTCCATATCACCCATCGTCAAAGATTCAGCCGAACCTATGCCCTGGTTAACACGTGAACCCACCCCCCGCTGTTGCCCTGGATAAACCATCAGCAAATTGGAGCCAATCGATTGAATACTTTCTTCAATGGACAGTTGTGCCCCCGTCCCAATGGCCATCATCACCACCACTGAAGAAATCCCAATTACAATCCCCAAAATCGTCAAACCCGACCGAGTCTTATTGGCCGATAAAGCAATATATATTTCCGTAAATAAATCACTCAATGACATATATTTCTCTTAATTAATGAATTGTGCTAATTAACCATCCCTCATGTCATCCCCGACCGGAAGCGGAGCATAGCGGAGCGCTCCGGTTATCGGGGATCTCATCAATAAGACGTTTAACAAAACTTAATGATGAGATCCCCGCTCAGGGCGGGGATGACAAGGGAAATGACTAATTAGCACTACTCGTTAATTACAAATTTAAACCAACAACCGACAACTCTTGTTCTCCACATCCTCGACAATCAATCCATCCACAATCTTTATAATTCGAGTAGCATGCTCGGCCACATACTGTTCATGAGTAATCATCACAATCGTATTACCTTTTTCTCGATTCATTTTTTGAAAAATCGCCAATACAGAATCACCTGTTTTCGTATCCAAATTTCCCGTCGGTTCATCCGCAAAAATTATTGACGGATCATTTACTAAGGCACGAGCAATGGCCACACGCTGCATCTGACCCCCGGAAATCTGATTGGAATAATTATCCAGCAAATCTTCGTCCAAACCCACCGCCATCAACACTTCCCGCGCTTTTTTATCTCGATCAGCTGGAACAACTTTGCCATATATCAAAGGCAACTCAACGTTACGCAATACTGAAGTACGAGGTAATAAATTAAAAGATTGAAAAACAAAACCAATTTTATTCAATCGTAAATCAGCCAACTCATTCTCACCCAAGAGAGCCACATCTTGCCCCGCCAATAGATATTGACCACTGGAAGGCCGATCCAATAAACCGAGAATGTTCATCAAAGTTGACTTGCCCGAACCCGATGGACCCATAATCGCCACAAACTCACCCGCGTTAACTTTAAAATTTATTCCCTTTAGCACCGGAGTCAATAACTTGCCTTCACCATAATTTTTCTTGATATCTATACATTCAATCATATTCATTTACCGCATCATCGGCCCCCCACCACTCATCGGTCCCCCACCGCCGATTCCCTGTATAATACTTGATTGAGTACTCGTGCTTGAAGTGTCAGCCGTTGAATCACTGCTTTCCCCGGTTATCACCTCTTGTCCCTCCGCTAATCCAGATACCACTTCATAGTAGAAATCATCCGCCAAGCCAACCTCAATCTCCTGCCACTCAGCTACACCATTATTTAATATTTGCACATAATATAGATCATCCTGCTTGGTTACCGCCGCCACCGGCACCGCCAATACATCACTTGCCGTATCAATAATTACCGATCCCGACACACTCATCCCCTCCTTCACCCGTTCATCTTCGGTTAAAAATACTACTTTGATATTGTAGGTTACTACGCCTGATGAAGCCTCTGATAATTCATCAATCTCCACCACTTCTCCCACCAAAGTTAAACCATCAATTGCATCAACATCCACATTAACCTTCTGCCCCAATTCTACTTGCACAATATCAGCCTCATTTAAAACCAACTGCGCAATTTTCTTCTCGGTAATAATTGTAGCGACCACCGTCGAATTTGATACCTTCTGCCCTTGATCAACATTCAATTCGGCCACCACTCCATCGATCGGTGCTGTGATAGTATAATCAGCCAAAGTTGACAAAGCCTCCAGAAGAGCATCCTGCTTTTGTGAAATCACCAAATTTTTCGCTCGTACATCCAGACTATCTGGCGCTGCCTGGATCTTGGCCAAATACATCTGTTTCTCCCCTAAATTTTCTTTAGCTTTGGCAATTTCATCTTTATTGCCTCCATCAAGCAAATCATTCAAACTATCTTCCTTCTCTTGGACAGATAATTCCGCATCAGCCAAATTCAATGGATAATTACTTTCCAAATAACTTCTATCATCTTCCAATTCAGTAATATTATTTACCTTATCATCGAGTGTTGATTGCATCGCGGTCAAACTGGATAAATCATTATTAATCGAAGAATTATAAGCATTCAACTGATCGCGAATATTTTTAACTTCATCATAAATTGTCTCCCTTTTAAAATTGCGGTAATCAATCCAGTAATTATACATGTCTAATTGACTCTTGGCCGATTCTGACAAAGCCCGCTCGCATTCAATCGTCTGATCAAGCAAACTGGCCATCTCTTCATTAGAATCGTACACGCTTGCACCTGTGTATTGGTCAAACCATTCATCATACAAATCATTAGCAATTTTATAATTCACTCTCGCCTCTTCATCATACTTATTAATCTCCGACATATAACCATTGTCTACCACCATACTTTTAAGTAATTCAGCATTATGGCGATAATCAGAAATTGCCACCTCGCTCTTCGCAATCGAGGTGCCATAATAAGCATCATACAAATCATCAATCGCTGTTGGCATATTGGCGTAAGCATTGGTAATTTTACTAAAAATATCATCATGAGCATTATCCAATTCCTGATTAGCCGTATTGATTTTACTATTTGCTGATTTCACATCATTTTCATATTGCAATTTCATTTGTGCCAGATCATTCTTAGCCTTCGCCAAATCATTCAAAGCCACCTCGACATCACTATCACTCGCCGGCTGCACCAAATCATCCAAAGATCGCTGTGCCTCGGCCACACTATTTTCCGCTTGCTGTAATTCATAATCATCCACGGGGTCATACAACTTTTCCAGTTCCAGCTGCGCTGTTTCTAAATCATTTTGTGCATCTTTGACCGCTTTTTCCGCTTCGGCACTATCAATCGTAACCAAAACATCACCTTTTTTTACTACCGTCGTCGCCTGTATCTCAACTGTTAATAACTCACCTGACACCTCCGATATAACCTCAACTTCATTGGATGGTAAAACCTGACCACTACCCGACACTGTTACCACTACTGTATTTCTAGCCGCCACCTCAACCTCATAGTTCACTATTTCCGTCTTGGAGGCTATTGACTGCCAATAATAATATCCGCCACCAGCCAAAACCAACAACACCACAATCCACACGGTGTACCCACTCAGCACCTTAATCATATTTTTTTATTAATAGTCTACCCTCCCCTACTTATTACTACGCACCATAAGAATTTTTCTTGCAGCATGCCCTTATTTGCTATTAGGTCGGTATTTTATCTTATAAATACGGCAAAAAAACCAATGATTATCATCGGCTAGATTATTTTTACCCTGGTATATCTAGATTTTGCTTTCGCCAACCAAAATGGCGGACTAATTAATTATTCAGAAAATCCACCCGGCATTGAGCCAACCCAATAATTTTCATTCTTCGATCAACTAATTTACGCAAAACCTGCGGTGGGAATTGAAAAACCTGCCGATTTTCTCGTATGCCCAAAATCGGAATTTGAAAAATAAAATCAGTGATTTGATTATGGCTAGCCGGATCAATTGTACCCGCCAGATATAAATCGTTAATTGGCAATATTGCTCCCATCACTGCCACTTTGAAGCCACCCTTTAAGCGATAATGCCAACCTCGCCTTTCCCCCGATAATTGGAAAACAGCATTGTTCATTTTATCTTCATAGGAAGTCATCTTGGCTCGCAAACTATTACTTTGCTTACCGCCCCCATATATTTTTAGTAAAAATTTCTGATTAAAAAGTGCGGCCGCCGCATATGTTTCCAAATCCCGATGTGAATTCAAAAAGAAAGAATGCAACAAAATCTCCGGCGTCAACCAACTTTCATTAATCTGGGTTTCCAATAATCGACTGAAAACAAAACTTAGCTCAGTTTCCACCTTCACCATTGATATCGGCAACATACTTTTTAACCATGATGCCTGATCATCAATCTCAGCTTTTATCCAAACATGATAAACCACTCCCGGCACCCAAAACTCTTGAGGAGTAATAAAAATGTAACGCCCATCACTGGAAAAATTAGTTTGGATCGCTAACGCCGGTTCAATATTCACCGAATATTTCCTGGTAAATTTAACTGGAGTCGAATCGCCTTGTTCTCGATCAAAAATTTTAATTTTTATTGGATCATAAACCGATTTCATTTGATACGGCTGACCATCAACCACTCCACTATTAGCTATTTGTAAACCATACCAACTAATCTTTTCTTTTTTTCCCAATATATTTTTTTCCAACGGCAAAGTTAAAGAATCAATAGGCACAGAATAAATTCCCCCATCATAGCTACCAAAAACAATCTCGCCCGCCCTGGTTAGCGCCGGTGAAGAATCAATATTGGCTGGTCCCAATCCATCACCCACTTGACACCTACCCAATTCCCGACCATCTCCCAAATTAACTGCGTATACTTGCCCATTCCGACACCCAACTATCACCTGACCATCATGGGAAATCACCGGTGAGGATGAAATCGACGACCCCAACCGGGTTGACCACAATTTTTTACCTTCCAAAGAATAACAATCCAGATAACCACTCATTTTGCCCACCGCTACTTTCCCTTCCCGATATGATGGTGAACTATATACTTCTGATTCTAACTTCTCTCGCCAAACCAGATGCCAATAATGATTATTCTTTTCCACATCAACCTCGGCACAATACAGAACACCAGCACTAGTCGCTATCAACAAACTTTTTGATTTTGGATCATAGGTCGGTGATGATTTTATCTCACTGCCCAAATACTTTTTTTCTCGCTGATCACCATTGACCGGGTCAAGAAAATAAATATATCCGTCCAGACCACCAAGCGCCAACCATTGATTATTTTCTCCAAAAACCGGCAGGGCCCACACCATCATACCGGTAGCAAAATGCCATAATTCCTGACCATCCTGATCTAAAGCATACAAACAGCCATCATCCGACCCAGCGTACAATATTTTCAATTCTTCGTTATAAACTACATTTCCTTCAAACGAACTAACCAAAGAACGATCAGCTCGTTCGTTTTTTCGCTCAAGCAACGGCTGAAAAATCCATTGCTTCCGACCTGTTTTTTGGTCCACCGCGTGCAAACAGCCATCACCACCAGGAATGATTACCATGCCATTCATAAAAGTCGCCGCCGAATCGATAATCGAATCCGGCCCATCATTAATTTTATATTTCCACCGCAAATTTCCTTTTTCATCAAGCGCATAAAAATATCCATCCGTTGAGCCGACATAGACATTATCTTTTTCATCAATAATGGCACTTGACCATACCAAACCCTGGGTTTGAAACACCCAAGGTTTTTTCCCTTGGCCAACTCTAGTTAAATCCACCGAACTTTGTCCACTATTATATATATCTCCTTTAAATTTTGGCCAAATATTTTTCATTGCGACTAATAGATAATAATATTCTTCCCTTAAGTAATACGCTCGATTAACTAATTCTCTTTCAATCTCATTTTACCATTGAAAAAAACGCTTCAACGGGCAAGCGCTCTTTCGTCAACTAACTCCTACTTGATTGTTCTTTCAATCGCCGGATAAGTCGCGTCCAGCCGCAATTCTCCACTGGAAAAATCCGCCGAACGAATAAACATATTGGGCACGCTACTTACTTGCTGTTCCACAAAACTCTCTAAAATCGGCGCGTACTCGGCGATCTGCTCCGGAGTGGCCTGCAAAAATGAAACTTGCGCCGCCGTCACATTCAGATCAAAATCATTATTCACTACACTCATCGTACCGGTAATATAAAAACTGGGATTGGCAAACGAAGAATTCGCATATTCTTCCAGTTCCGATACTGAGTTCCCCCCGCTAATATCCGTCGCCCAGTTAATCACTTTATTCAAATCAATATTGCCGGAAGATTCCAAAGTGCCGTCGGGATGAATTAAAACCTGCGTATCTGTCAACGGATAATATTTATACGTCGCTCCATTGATCATCGCCGTAATCATTTCACTGCTATATTCACCTGAAATATCTTTACTCCCCTCAAATTCAATCGACTTACTAGATAGGGCCGGCAATTCTGCCAACTCTACTCCTGTAGTCGCCCGCCCTTTGTCCAAATCCGCCTGAGTGTATCTCACTCCCAAATCACGTGGCTTATTCCAAGCTGTTAACCCAGACCAGTTTATGCCTAAACCGAGATAGATTAACAGACCCGCCACCAACAATAATACCAATAAACAGCATCCACAAGCCACTCCCCCCACTATCCACCACCCTTTCTTCATAGAATATTAATTATTAAATTATCAATCAACCTCAATACAATTATCATATTTTATTTATCGTACCACAAACTCTCCCCCACAATTTCCGACTGCTCATATGTCATCACCTACTCCACAACTTTATCATTACGAAAAATATCTCGCTTATTTTTCCCACTCAAAACTTGTTTAATCACAATAAACTTGGTCACCTGATTGGAATTATTAATAAAAGTGTGCGGACTATTTTCCACTTCGATCATATCACCTGCCCGAATAGTCTCCTCTAATTGTTGATCATTTTCTTTCCACTTGATTATTAGCTCACCCTCAATCACCAAAACAGTCTCCCAAATCCGAGCATGCCGATGCCATTTTTGCTCACTGTGAGGCGCTTGTTCATTATAGTGAACCTCATATTCATCAAACAAATAATAGTCCACTTCAATTCCTTCCTCTTTTCCAACATGGACCACTGACTCTTTTTCAATTATTTTCATATTTTATAGATAATAATGTTTTACCAACACCAAAATGATACAATTACATTAATAAAATATGATTCATTAACGCTCAATTATGCCCATCAAATTTTTTCTCCCCACTATTGGCTTTGCTTTATTATTATCCCTCTTCACCGGCTGTGGAACTAGTAATAATACAACCAATTCAGCTCTAATTAGCAACAACCAGGTGACTATTCAAAATTTCGCTTTTGAGCCATCCACCATCACTATCAAAGCCAGCGAGACCATTACCTGGAACAATCAAGACAAAGCTGTTCACAATATTCAATCAGACACTTTCAGCTCACCCGATTTATCATTTGATCAATCATTCACGCAAAAATTTGATCAAACCGGAACCTTCGATTACAGCTGCGGTATCCACCCCCAAATGAAAGCTCAAATAATCGTTGAATAATCCCAGTTGAATTTTCTCATTATTTTCCCGCCGCCTGATAACATTCTTCTTTGGTATATGAACCCAATCCCCCTTCAATATATTCACAAGGGGCGCTGTCACCGGTTTTCTCGGCAATCATCAGATAACATTTGTCTTTGGGAGGGTTGGAACCAGCATCTTTCCATTCTGGCGGCTGAGCAATTTCCGCACACAAATCCGGATCATTATCAAACACCGCCGCCCGCTGAAAACAATGCCCAGCATTGTCGAATAAATATGGGCATAAAATACTGAAAGCCCGACCCACACACCCCGGCAGGAACACCAACATTAACAAAAGTAATAGACCACCCCACCACTTTGTTTTACCCATAGAAAAATTTATTAATCAAATATTACTCATTTACATCTGTTTCCAATATAACAAAAACGACAAGAGAACTGTATAACTCTTGTCGTTTCAATTACCGTCCGCTCCCTTGATTCTAACGCTGTTATCTAACAAATCAAACCAACCATTAATCCGAAAAGTTTAGAATGGTAAACGGCACATTGGTAATATCCGAACCATAGGGCGTACCATCAGCCCCAAAAGCACTAATGCGTAGCAAAACATGATTACTGTTAATCAGCGGCAAATGCCAGTTATAGCTACCGGTATTTGGATAGCCAGCCACTATTTCATGCCAACTGGCTCCTTGGTCCACCGAATAGAGCAAATTAACATAATCAACACCATAGGAATACGATTCCCAAATTACGGTTGTATCACCTGACTGGGTAGTCGCCACTCCGGCTCCTTGCCCCAATACCTCGCCACCATAGTTGGGAGATAAGAGATGGATATATTTCAATAGTACGTTTCCCCCACCACTTTCTTCCACCACCGGGGCTTCCTCATAACACCCCTCCCCCTCCCAATTTTTGAAATGATAACCATTTTCCCCCTCTCCCCAATACGCCATTGCCTGAACTGGAAAAGACAACCCTAGTGTCAGTATCGTACACATGGCCATCAATAAATTATTTCTCATAGCACCTCCAAATTATTAATAATCATTCCTATTTATATAGTAACACTAATAATAATAATTATCACTAATAAAAATAAAGTAATAAAAAAATAAATAGTCAAGATTAAAAACACGACTATATAAAATATAGATTAATTATTTT
Source organism: Patescibacteria group bacterium (assembly GCA_041648895.1). Classification (GTDB taxonomy): domain Bacteria; phylum Patescibacteriota; class JAHJAL01; order JAHJAL01; family JAHJAL01; genus JBAZOB01. The sequence continues at coordinate 82,066 of JBAZOB010000001.1, read as the reverse complement.
CAAAAAATATTTTTGTAAGTTATAATATAATTATCAATAACTATTATTAATAAAGAGAAAAATTATGAACAAAACAATAAAAACCTCACTTTGGATAATCAGTATCCTGATTATAGTCGCCATTATTTTGGCGATTATTTTTTGGCCTAAAAAACCCATTGTCCAAACCACCTACTCTCAAGACACCACCATTGACAATCTAAACGTTGAATCAAATAAAACTGTCTTAATTGCCAACAACGCCATTTTGACCGTCACCGGCAACGCCACAATTGATGGTACTCTGCAATGTGCCAACGGCCCGATCAATCTCGTCATCAACGGTCAATTAAATGTGGGTGGTAAACTGATTTGCGATCGCGGACAAGATTTACCAGAAGGAGACACCGGTCAAGGCATAAATCTGATAGTCAAAAACGAAGTCATGTTTGCCGACCAAGCCATGGTCGTCACCAATGGACATGTGCAAATTGTTGATGATGCCACTTTGCTCGCCCAAACTGAAACAGAAATCAATCAAGCTTTCGATGAAATCAGCCAAGATAGTGGTGGCGAAAGTGGTTATCAAATTGGGCCTTTCATACCCATTGAAGTAATCGATGGTCAAGTATATACACCCCAAGCAGCCAACAATGACACCACCACTAAACGGGGTGATAACAATCTCGCCAAACAAATCCTGTCCGAGGCTCATGCCCAGACTCCAGCCACCGACGCCTTCGGCAATCCCGTGCCCGGCATTGAATTACGAGGTACGTGGTACCTTGGCAACCCCAATGTCACTCCCCCGCCGCTAGTTGACATCCCCACTCCCCCCAAACGTATTAAAAAAATCCTCTTCTTTTTCCAAACTGCCTCCAATCGTCAAATGATACTACGTAACATGAGTGTCTTTGCTCCCGACGGTTCGCCTGGAGACAATAAATCCGGTGGCTGCGATTTGACTGGCGATATCGGCATCAACGCTCTACGCATGAAAGCGGAAATGTACCGCATTACCGTCGACAACCTCAATCTCTACCTTGGTGATGGTGGCTCAGGCGGCAATGCCACCACCGACACTACCTGCCGCGATGGATACGCCACCGGTGGCGCCGGTGGAGAAGCCGGCGATCTCAAAATGATTGCCGGCGATCGATTGGAAATAATCGGTGCTCTGCGCATTTTCCCCGGTGAGGGCGGCACCGGCGGCACCGCCACTGCCTATGGCGACAACGGCGACAACGGTAATCCCGGCGAAGATGGCGGCAATGCTTTTGCTACTGGTGGCCAAGGCGGTGACAATAAAAAAGGCTTAAAAATAATGGGTAATGTGGCCGGCATCAACAACATTGAACTTCATTCTCTACGGGGAGGACTGGGCGGCAACGCTAACGCCTATGGCGGAAATGGCGGAAATGGCGCCGAATGTGGCCACCTTGGCGGCCGAGGCGGAAACGCGACCGCGACCGGCGGCGCCGGCGGCTTGGCCACCTCCAAATCAGTTGAGTCATTCGGCGGTGACGGCGGTGATGTCACGGCTGTACCTGGTCACGGCGGTAATGGTGGTTCATGTGGTGCCGACAAAGCCGGCGGTGACGGCGGTGACGGCGGTGACGCCAATGCCACCCCGGGAACCGAAGGCACTGGCCAAACTGCCAACGGCACACCCGGCTCAATCATTGATCAAGCCGGCGGCGCTGGGGGCAATGGCGGCGATGGTTGTCCGGAAGGCTTGGGTGGCTTAGGCGGCTTGGGTATTCCTTTAGGCAACAATGGTAATGATGGGGTCAACAAATGTGTCGGCGAAATTAAAAAACCCGCCCCGCGTATTGCCATCGGTTTCGACCCGGACTTTATTGAAACAAATCACTTCATTGGTACCACCAGTTGTCCGCAACCTCTCGGTGATATAACATTTACCGGCCCGGAAAACGGCAGTATCGATATCCTCAATCTCCCCGGCTGGCTCAACATGGACACACATCTTGATTTCCAAAATACCAACACCATTGTCAGTCCGCTTAATTTCAACTGCAATATCAGCAACTATAGCCCTCACACCGAAATGGTCCAACTGGAACTAAGAGGCACCGACTCTTCCGGTCAAGAAGTAGTAGTGCCGGAAAAATTACCAGTCGAACTAAATGTCCAGTAAAAAATAGATCATACAACCCGAAAAAGACTCCGTTGATCCAATCTGAGTCTTTTTTATCCAAAAAATAAGATCCATATCCTTTACATGTTACAATTACTCTGTTATATTACTTAGCATAACCTGATAGAAAATATTTATTTCACTCGAATCTTTTGGTGTCCCTAATGTGACCTCTTAAAGACTACCGAGTATCACATTATTTAAAAAAAAATTATGACACCACCAGTCAAGTCCCTTTCTGATTTTTACCAATTCAAAATCAAAGACAGTTTACATACCATTCTCGCCCAAAAAGGGTTCACCACTCCTACACCCATCCAGGAACAAGTCATCCCAGCGGCACTGGAAGGCAAAGACGTCATTGGCATTGCTCAAACAGGCACTGGTAAAACTCTGGCTTTTGGCATCCCCATGATCCACCAATTATTAGCCGCCAACCAACAAGGGTTAATTCTTACTCCCACCCGTGAACTAGCTCTGCAAATCGAAACCGCCCTCAGACAAATTGGTACCCCACTGGGACTACGCACCACGGCTATTATTGGCGGTGCCTCGGCCCATATTCAAAAAAAATCACTTCGTCAGAATCCCCATATTGTCATCGCCACTCCCGGCCGCTTGGTTGATTTACTTAAACAAGGCGCCTACAAACTCGATAAACTATGCGTCATCATCCTTGATGAAGCTGATCGCATGCTCGACATTGGCTTTCTACCCCAGATCAATCGGATATTAAAAGCCGCTCCCAAAAAGAGACAGACCATGCTTTTTTCCGCCACCATGCCCCCCACCATCTCCACTCTGGCCGGAAATTATATGCAGATGCCGATTCGGATTGAAATTGCTCCCCAGGGTACTTCCGCCGACAATATCACCCAAGAAATATTTATCATTCCCAAAAATAATAAAATGCGACTGATTGATTCTCTGTTGCAGCAATACCCCCAACATAAAGCCCTGATTTTCGCTCGTACCAAACATGGCGCCAAACGTATCGCCAGCGATATCCGCCGCTTGGGTCACACCGCCACCGAAATCCATTCCAACCGCTCGCAAGCCCAAAGAAAACTAGCCATGAAGGGATTCTCCACTGGTGAATTTCGCATTATGGTCGCCACCGACATTGCCGCCCGCGGGATTGACGTCAAAGATATTGATATGGTGATCAATTTTGACCTACCCGATAATCTGGAAGACTATGTCCACCGCATCGGCCGCACCGGCCGCGCCGGTCGTTCCGGTAAAGCCATTTCCTTTGTCACCCCCGCTCAGAAATTTAGTATTAAAAAAATTGAACGCCTCATCCGACAATCTCTGCCCATACTTACCCTGCCCCCCCTACCTCCGGCTCCACCCGACTCACCCCACTCCGACTATCAGTATGAAAAGAAAAAATTCCGTCCCCGTCACCACCGAAAACATAGTCGATAAATAACAGAAAAGACCAGCTAGACTGGTCTTTTATTAATAATATTTCTTCCATCAACAACTGCTACCCCCCCCTAGCGAATAATGCAATATTGTTCCAGTGTCCACTCCGGACTATTGATCACCACCAAAACACACTGACCATTTAACCAATACTTATCACCTTTATCAATAAACACCGCGTCATCCGGTCCCAATTCATATTTATCTTGATTACACTCGACCACCAATTTTCCCGTCAAACAATAAATAATCTGATCAGACTCTTTATTCATCGCCCAACCATATTCCGGATAATTACCATTAATTTCCACTTGGGCCACCCCCAAATTTGGCCGGTGAAAATCATATTCGAAGACCCGACAAGTCTTTGAATTAACCTTCTGCCTGGTTTGTAATTTCTTGATTAACATTATTAGTAATTTTATTCCGTGGCGACACCAAAATACAACCAAGTCACTTTTTCATCATATGGATTTGTTTGAGCGTGCATCTCACCCGGCACAATGGTTAAACAATCACCAGTTTTTAATTCCACTTTCTGACCATCAATGATAAAATCTGCTCGCCCGGATTGAATAAAGAATATTTCAAACATGGTCTCGTGCTGATGTTCCGCCACCGTCTGTCCGGGCTGAAAAGTCGCCTGGCCAAATACCATCAATCGCGGCACCTCACCCCGATCAATCAACACTTTCTTTTTGATCTTGGGGTTTTGTCTGACCCCCATTTCAATTACATCAGCAATATTAATTTTTTTCATCAACTTTTCAATTAACAATTAAATTAGTCATGTCCGAGTATGGCGAATGCGTAGTGACTGTTACTAAAATAGCATAGAAAGCAAAAATTATTCCCCAGCCCACCAAGGCCCAAACCAAAACTACCCCCATTTTTCTAACTTGTTTTTTCTGACCAGCCAGCAAATAATAAATTATATCTTTGACGACGAAAGTGGTTATCAACACTGCCAAAACAGCCAAAAAAATCTTTATCCAAAATGTTACCATCTCCTCTGCTGATAACATGGCTTCACCACCACTAACCACGATCAAAAATATCCAAAACAACAAATTAAGCAGCCACAAATATATATTCACACTATCTTTATTGATGGTTATCACCTGATAACAACAATATATCAACAATACTAAGAAAATTAACAAATAGAGTAAGGCCGACATAATTTAAACAATATAATATATATTCATTAACACTAATCTCCGTCACCCAGGCCAACACCACTGATCCATGATTTCATTTTATCATCGATGGCATTACTATTTAAGCAAGTTGAAAATAAATAAAAGAGGAAACCACGCTGTTTTCTCTTTTATTTATCAATAATTGTTTTAATTTTCAAAAAACTTAGGCATCTACCATTACTCTGAATCCACCATAGGCCATCCGTTTCATGTCAAAAGGCATCTTTTCCATTTGCTTTTTGTCCTGATGGTCATACTTCTTTTCCATTGCCTGCATCACCCGCGCGTTAACCTGATCACGGTGAGCGCGGGATTTAAAAGTAATATAGGAAAACCAGACAGTTTCGTCTTTTTTAGCTTTAGCCAATTTCGGAAAAGTTAAAGTCACCCATTCAGGCTTGACATCATCAAGCATACATTCCTTATAATCCAAAGCACCAAATTTTTTCCAAATTTTTCCCGCTTCCAAAGCCATCCGGCGATACGCCGACACTTTCTCTTTCGGCACTACCAGTACAAAACCATCTACATAATTCGCTTTTGTCATATTTTTGAGATTAACGTGACTATTTACTCACCGGCTGGAGTATGCCCACCCGATTCCCCTCTGTATCCCGAAAAGAAACATAGTGCCCAATCCCCGGAATCTCCATCGGCTCCCCCAGTACCTCTCCCCCCGCCATCTTGATATTAGCCATTGCCCCCTTGATATCCTCAACTGCAATAACCACCGACGGCACCAACGGCTTGGCCGGATCCTGTGGGAAAAAACCACCATTGATCGCCCCCGGTTGTTTAATCATCTGCTTTTCATCTGTCTCGGCGGTGGTCGCCAGCACATATTGCCCCATTTCCTCCCCCAATTTATTCATCTGCCAACCAAACACGCCTTCATAAAACTTCTTTAATCGCTCATGATCTTCATAAGGCATTTCAAAATGAACTACTGGACTCATTTTATTCATATATCTCCTTTTTTGATTTACTCGACTATTTGATAAATTTCCCGCCGGCCGGTGAGATACATTTCCTGATACTTTTTCATCTCCTGATGATCTTTTTTTGACATCTTCTTTTCCGCCTCCCCTGACCGGTACTGCTGCATTTCCTTTTCAAACTCGGCCAGACTACCCACCTCCATCTCCATCACCACCGTATTGTAGTTGCCCACCATATCGGTCATTACCCGAAACTTCGCCCCTTTCCCCCATTTTTTAAACATCACCGCCAATTTCGAAGCCTGTCCTGGCTTGGCCGTAAACACTTCCCGGATGATATACATATTGATAAATTAATAAATAAATCTTCTTCTTACCTTTATTGTACCGGATTCCCGATCAGCTGAAATTTCAATTGAATTAAAATAATATTACAAATCAATTAAAATTCCGGACGAATTAACCGCCCGGAATATTTCCGTAAAACTACCATATTTATCCCATATTTATTGAAACATACGATATATCGGCACACCAACTTTTAATATATAGCCGTGGCAATATACATAATATTATTAGTATAAACACCACTCTCCTGCAGATCCGTCACCTCCAGTTGATAACTCACCACATTCACTTCATCCACCGCCGGATCAGTTTCTACTACCATATTGTATGGCGTATCATTAGTCCCAAAAGAACCATATTTATTAACTTGAAAATCTACATAATCATTATCATCGGTCGTAAAACCAAAATACGATTCCGTGCCACTTCCCGGCGGCATTGACCAGATCGTTGGTGACCCATAAGTCCCAGAAAATTTATCCATGACATCAGCATTAGCCGAAGTCAAATCCTGATTTTGCTGCACCGTCACGGCATAACCACTTGTCGCGTTAGTCGAAATTGTCAGAGTCTGGCAAGCAATCTTGGTTTGGGCGCCAGTGTATGTTCCAAAGGGAATGGTTGAAGCAGTGGTTGTCACACTGGCGCTACCACCCGAGTTGGCACAGGCATTGCCACTGGATACACCAGCGACTGTAAAAGTTAAAGTCGAGGGAACACTGGCAGTAACAGTGGTAGATTCATCTTGGATAATTTGATAATGTCCATTAGCCCACATAATTTGACGATTCGGAGTGTGCAACTCATCCCACAAATAATGTATGTTGGTCTCATCAACCCATAAAGACACATATCTTTTCGAAAATGCCGAAAAAGTCTTTTGTTCAGTTAAAAACCCCGTCCCATCAAAATTGGCATTGCCCAACCAAACCTGAAAATTTGTACCATCACTGGTGGTATAAAGGTAATATAATTTTGATCTGTTAACCATTATTCTCGGACCGACACTGTCATATGGTATATTAGTCAATTTTGTCGGCATCCAACCACTATCATCAGTATTCATTGATGCAGTCCAAATCTGATAATTCGCCCCATCACTCTCCACCCATGCATAATATAATTTCGTCCCATCAATCACGAATTGATTACCATATTTATGTCCGGCTGTAGTTGTTCTCTTAGTCGTCACAAAATTAGAACCATTCAAGTCGGAAACAGATGTCCATATTTGATCAGAAGATCCATCACTCACCTGCCAGACATAATATATTTTTGATTCAGACACAATCAATTGCGGTCCACGATCCCATTGACCACTAGACGCTACCTTGATAGTTGCTGACCAGTTTCCCCCATTCCTATCAGCCACCGCAGTATAAATGGGATAGCTGGGATAATCACAAACAAAAGTATAATATATATTATTTTCATGCACATCTAATTGATAGCCATAATAATTTCGAAAGCCATCATTGAAAGTTTGCTGAACCGGCACAAAATTACTACCATCCAAATCAGAAGTTGCTGTATGAATTTCCCACCGCCCAATTAATCGACCATAAACATAATATATTTTTTCTCCTTCTACTTCGAATTGTCCATATAAAGTATTAACATTGCCCGTTGTCAACAAAGCAGCGGCAAAATTACTTCCATCAAGATCTGAAACAGCCATCCACATTTGCCAATATGTTCCATCAAACTGATGCCAAAGATAATAGACTTTATGACCGGAAACCTGCATTTCCGCATTTCCCATAGCCGTTGAAGGTGAAATCGCTCTAGAAGTTATATTTTCTATAGTATATCCCTCACTATCCGCCAACACTGCCGGCAGATTAAAAAAATTTAATCCCAATACTACCACCCACACCCATATATTTTTCATGATATGAACATTCCTCAAAAAAATTATCCCCGTTTTCACTATAACAAACTATAATCTAAACAAAAAAAATACCTATTATTATAGCTACCCAAGCCAAACCTGGCTGGAAAAATAAACTACTAAAATCAATGTCCAGAAAGATTTCGACGCAAAAATCAAAAAACCTCAGCCATTAAACGCTAAGTCTTTTTAAGTAGCCTATTCCGTCATCTTCTTCTCTTCCTGATGCAATCCCATTAGATTACCTTCCGTATCCTTAAAAGCGGCCATATAACCCATGCCTTGACCAATTTCCATCTTGGGCATCACCATCAAGCCACCATTCTTTTCGATCACTTTTATCATCTCATCGATCGACTCAACTGTGATATAATTCATAAACGGCTGAGAGGGGTCTTTACGTTTCATCATTCCACCATTGATCCCCGGCGATGTTGGCTTCATTTTCTCATCCATTTCCGTCGTTTGCACCAGCCAATACTCGTCTTCCGGCATCTCAAACCGACTAAACCCCCAGCCGAACGATTCACCATAAAATTTCCTCGCCCGCTCCACATCATCGACGGGAATTTCAAAATGGATAATCGGATTTTTCATAAAACCTCCATCAATTAAAAAAATAATACTCACTAGATTAATTATAACAACAAACTCACCCATTTCCCTCAATCGATCGGCAATGTTCCATTGCCTCCTCCACTATCGAAATATCTTTTGGAACCATCTCTTTCAACTCCGGCAGGACTCTTCCAATCTCGGCAATATCTTCAATAATCACATCCGAAAAGGCAAAAATAAACGGATGAATCCAATCTTTGATCATCTTCCCCCGAAAAACAACATTTGATCTCCGACTGGGTGAATCTTTCGGCAATACAGTAATCACCGGTTTCTTAAACATTTTGGCAATCACTAACTCTTGAGAAGTTCCCACTCCCGGTTTATTTTCGGCACAAACCAGTAGTAAATCAGCACTTTCCACCTGTAAACAGTCTTTACCAAAAATACACAAAAAATCATCTTCCGGCAGATCCCTTTCATATGGGTCAATATATTCCGCATCAATATATTCACTCACCGCCTGTCGATATCTAACCCGCCAATCATCAAAAGATTTAGCATCTTTATCACCCTTGGGCACACTACCGGCTAGATATATTTTCATAAAAACTTTATTACAATTTTCTTCATTGTAACACACATAAAAAACACGCCACTAAAGAACCACTACTTAGTAGTCCTCCTGTTTCATAATCAACGAATCAGTTTTATTTTTCACCCTCTTTATTACCGGATGAAGTTTCATTCACTCCGGGCAAATTACTTCCCAGCTGCGAAGGATCAATTGAAGAAGGAGGTTTTGGTATGGATTTTTCCGATGCCAATCCGGGCAATTGCGGGATTTCCGGCTTAAAATTCTTATTTTCCTCTTTGGCCCCGGACCAAGAACCGGTCAATGGTAACGGTACCCCGGGTATGGGTGGAGGAACTTCGGGAGGTTTGGTATTGTCATAGCCCAACTCGTCCACCAATCCCAAATTTTCAAACGCCAATTTACATATCATTTCCGTCGTCAACTCTCGGCCGGGTAAAGGAGTGCCGGAATGATCAATTTTGGTAATATTTACCCCGGCCGAATTATTATTAATATAATTAACTCGGTCATTGTTTACCAAAGATGGTTTTGATAGATCTTGGCCACGAACAGCAACTTCATTTTCCATCATCTGACGATCAGTCCTCAAAATACGCAAACGCCACAAAAACTCACCAATCGTCTCCACACCCCAAATCGAATTGGGATGTTTTGTCATCAACTTTAAATACTTTTTGTGTGTATCGAAATACTGCCGGTGTAAAGAACGAAAAACACAAACCAGCTTGAATTGGTCAAACGTCTCATAATTTCCCGGGATCAAATCGGTATTATTTAACAGCAGATTTTCGTTTTCCGAATCCATCATTTCCCAGGAGAATTTATCCGTCATTGCTGCTTTAACATATTGATTAACATCAATTCCCTTTTCCCTGGCCAACTTTACTATCCTCTTCCAATAAAAATCCTGCCTACTTTCAACACCGACTGACTCACTTCCGGCTTTATCCACCCTGACATTGATCGCGCTCTTTGATTTAGGCCAGGACGAGACATTCGTTTCCATTTTTTTATCATTCGACCAAGAAGTCACCAACAACGCCCCCAGCCCCAAAACACAGTTAATGGCCAGTAGAGTTTTTTCAAATTCTGACATTTTGGACCCGGCGGTATCAAATCTGTCGTGATTCACCTTTCGCTTTTTAATCCCGCGCCAGTATCGATATTTATCCATTATCTGCTCAACCAGCGCCTCCATATCTTGTGCAGACTTATTCTGGCACTGTTTGGAATCGGTTTCGACAAATCCAATTTTTAATATTTCTCTGCCATCTTCCCGGACAAATCCAGCGCTCACTTTCGCCAATTGTTTATCCCGTCCACCTTCTTTATCCTCCAGGCTGCTTCTTTTTATTAAAGTTTCCGTCAACCTCCGGTGTTCTCTTAATAAACGTATTGTTCCATAATCGTCAGCGCCACCATAGCCATATTCTTTCCAAAACCGGTCAATAGCCGCCAGTGACGCGGCCAATTCTTCGGAACTCGAATCTTCATCCGTACTTTCCTCAATCACACCAGCAAAACGGCTATACCGCGCCAAAGGAAAACGAAATATCGCATCATTCAAATCAATAATACTCCGGCGCCAGCCTTTATCCGGACTATTCCACCATTGTTTCATTCTCTGCCACACACCTTTCGGCCGCGGAAGACCCGAAACATAATTATCATAAAATCTATCAAACTTTTCATAATCAATACCAATACTTGACTCATTTTGAATTTCGGAATCTTTTTTCTCTCTGTACTCTTTTATCTCTTCTCCAATCCGCTCAATCTGCCGGATATTATCTGCTTCTTCCAGCCCAAGGTCACTTTTCCCCTCAATTTTTTCGGCACAATAGTTTTCACTCCCCACAAACTCATTTTTCAAAGCTGCCTCCGAAGCAACCTTTTCTTCATAATAATTGTCAGCGGGAGAATTATTATTTTGATCACAAAATTCTAATTTATCCGGCATTCCCAATTTTTTCATAGTTTATCCTTAACTTTCTCTAATGCAATAACATTGACATGCCAGTCACCATAACATAAATACGCCCATAAATCAAAACACGCCACAGAGAGCGTGCTTTCAAAAAATACTCCAGCAAAGACAACTTATGAACTATTGATTAGTAAAAGCCGTTTGATCATCTAACCCCACACCCTCACTCTCTAGTTCCCAGTTCGATTCAATATATTCTCAATAATATTCTTATAATTTCTGGCAAACGGTGTGTACAAACGGCTAAATGCGATTAAAACAATATATTTTTTCAAATTCACATTATTTGTAAAGTCTTTACCATAACCATCAATAAAAGCATCTAAACAATTTTTATCATTAGCATATTCCGGATCATCAATAGATATCAAAGACCCGTTCGGCATTTCCATCCAAGCAATTGCCAAATCATATAGCGGATCACCGGAAAAAATAGTGGGATCGCCATCAAATAACACCAAATCGCTACCCCTAATTAGTACATTAGAAGTGTGGAAATCGCCATGGATTAACGAATACTCTTTTAAAATCAGATTAAACAAAGAGTTCACAAAATCACTAATCTCATTCACTCGCCCTTGGCCAAATCCATAGTTGTCATATTCTTCAGCTTTAGCCAACGAACGCTCATGCTTATCATGTAAAAACTGGCCCCAACTCAAATTATTCTTATTTCGATACTGATCATACTTAAAACACTGATCATATTTTATACTGTGAATTTTTTTAGCTAATTCTCCCCATTTGTATGCATTCCGTTCATCAAATCTATTACCAAGAATAACTGAACCCCCAACATATTCCAGTAATATTTCATTTGGTTTTAAACCAGCCTCACTAAACACCTTCAAATATGGCAAACCATTATTTGCCATCATCTCCATAAATTTTTTCTCAGTTTGCACTTCATCTGGACCGTTCATTTGTTTTAAAACACATTTCTCACCATCCAAATCAACCAGAAAAACTTTTGACGAAAAACCTGGTAATTTCTCAATAATTTTCATAAATTCAATAAATGTTTTTTTATATTATAGCAATAAGCGGCCCCTTGGGGTATTGCAATCCAATTTAGTTTAAGCCTGTTTACTAATTAGATAATAGTTATTCCACCCACAAACTAGTAAATCATTAAAAGATACGATAACATAATATTAATAATAATTATCACCATTATATGCTTTCAAAAAACCCATCAGAAAATAATTCAGATATAGAAGATAAAATCCAAAAAGCCCGCGAATTTTATCACAGACTCATCATGTACCAACAAGAGCGAAAGTATAATAATGAGCAAAGAGAGTCTCTAAACAAAGAAGAAAGAAAACTAGATGAAGAGATTAAAAATATTGACCTGAAGTCATTGGACCAAGTTAAACAAGAACATTTTGAGGAGTATTACCACACTACCATCACATATATCAATAAATATGAAAATTTAGATTAACCACTACAGATTCATTCATGGCACAAACATCTTCCAACCAAATCCAAAGACATAGAAACCCACAAAATTGTCATCCAAAACTTTCTGATAATCCTCAGACAATTTACTCAATAGTGGCTTAACTATCTCTAAACTATTTTTGTTTTCAATTTCTTCCATACAAAATTATTATTATCGACCAATTAATTATACTAAAACCATCCCAATCCATAAAAAAACGCTCATCAAGCGTGTTATCTTCAAAAACTAAACTCCGCGCCAGACACAAAGCTCAAACCTTTTTATTTTTTTCTTTGAAATATATATATCAACCGCAAAATAAAAGAAAAGATTAGCGACAAAAACCCTACAGCAAATAAAACATATACCAAAATTTTATAATAGTCATGAACATAGAAACATGGTCCGATTATTGGACAAACAAGAACCATGCTACCTACCAAAAAACCAATTACAATCAGCAAAATTGACAAAACCAGCAAATTTTCCTTAATAAACTTCATTCCAATTTCCTTATCTCCTATTACAAATCTAACTATATCAAATATAAAAAAACCTAAACCAAAACAGATTCAAGCTTCGTGTCAAAAACTCCGCGTGAATACACGATGTTCGAACCGCTTTATTGAAAAATCATCCCAAATATGATAAATTTTAAATACAAAGATCTCGTTTTCGAACTGTTGCCGTATGGCAGCGTTCCTAAGAATCCTTAGGATAGAAACGAGATCAAACTTTATTCAAACTCCCACAAATCATCAATTCTATTCTTGATGATTTTTTTATATTCACCAGCATCTTTACGATTGGCATCATAACTAATCCTTATAGCTCCAGCCACCATATCCACCAATTGAATCAATACATTGCTCTTGGAATCAACAAAACGCAAATTATCCATAATCCTCTCATAATCAGTATTCAAATATTTCCGTAAATAAGTTGTCAAAGCTTTCCTAAACTTACGCTCACCCAAACCATCCAATTTTATCTTGGCATTCTTGATAGTCTTGCCATTGTGCTGCAAAACCTGACGTATGGCAAACTTATAAAAAGTCTCCGTTTTCCTTTTTAAATGAATGCTATATATTTTTTCCTTATCAAACACAATTACCCTTATCCGAAGATTACACTTCTTAACTGCTTTTAGAAAACCGACTCTCAATTCTTTATTACATTTATTAAACTTAAATTCAAACCGGTCAGTTTTGCCAATCTTTTTTCTAAACTTTTTAATTTCAACTGCCGTCTCTTCTGCATCTAAATTTTCATTAAATATCACCAAAGCCACCACAAAACTGGTAGTTGAACCTTTTTGCAACTTGAAGCCAGAATCACCTGATTCATCTATAAAAACTAACATCTATTTTGCATTAACAATAAACAACTCTTACCAATTTATTATACTAAAAAACCCGGACCAAATAAGGTTCGAGCTTCGTGTCAAAAACTCCGCGTGAATACACGAAGTTAGAACCACTTTGTTAGTTACGGCTTAGTTACCCCACACCTTCACTCACTATATCATTCAAAAAACAATCTTTCAGCCAGACCCCCAAAAACACTCTTCTGCTCCTCATCCGTAAACACTGACTCCACAACCTTCATATAAGGCTCAATTTGATTAAGCGGAGTATTCTCGCCACCATAGTCCGTACCAAACATTGTCTTTTTCTTTACTCCAGGAAAATAAGCAAACACCCGCTTCAAATCTTTGATATATTGCTCAGCCAATTCCTCTGTCTCTTTATCAGAACTGTTTTTATCCTTTTCAATAGTGCCAGATATCTCGGTAAAAACATTTTTATTTTTACTCACCACATTAACCGTCTCCAAGATATAAGGAAAACCAAAGTGAGAAATAATCATCTTGCATTTTGGAAACTTAACCGCCAACTCGTCGATATATATCGGATGAGAATATTTCAAAATAGCATCACCTTCGGGATTCCAAACATCACCACTGTGAAATATCAACGGTTTGTCATACTTTTGACAAAGCTCAGCTATCGGATAAACTTTTTCATCAGACGGAAAAAAATACTGATAGCCAGGATACAGCTTTACGCCATAAATCTTATTTTCCTTAAGTGTTTTCTCAATTAACTTCAATTGCTTTGCAACATTTCTATCCATATCCACACTTCCAGTAAAAAACAGATTAACCTCTGTATCAGCAAATTTTAGATAATCAACCAACTTATCTTTGTACCAACCTAACACTATCATTTTTAAAATTCTGTCTTTTGCTTTAGCCTGATAGTCCCGATATTTTTTGTCATCGTAAATATGAGTATGAGCATCAATAATCATAAGTGACATTATTAAATGAATAAGAATACACCAGCCTACTAATATTATATTTCATTATTTTCCAAAAACATATAGCAAACAAACCAAAACACGCCCAATAAGCGTGCTTTCAAAAATTATCACTAGTTCGTAATTTTACCAAAACTCCGTGCAATACACGATGTTCGAACCTGTTTTATGGTTACAGCTTAGTTATTTATCCTGAGCCTGCCGAAGGACCCCACACCCTTGCTCACTAGTTATTCCAATCTTTCTCGATAAGGGCAATATCCATCAAAACTCTTTTGCTCATGAACCGGATATTTATCAATTATCTTCTTTTTCAAATCCTTGATAGAATCCTTTTCCACATTTCCGACTACATTCTCATTGCCAGGACAAGGACTCACCCGCCCATCACCATATATCTGCATCAATTCAACACAAGGTATTGTGGCAAAATTATTAATCACTTGATGATAAAAACCATATTCTTTCTCATCTATTCGCTTAATCTGACTACACAAATACTTCTTCTCATCAAACGTCAAAACCAACTCTTTATCAAAATACTCCGTACCACTTCTGCCAGAAGGCAAATAAAAAGCAAAAACTATCCAAATGTTATTTTCTCTACAATACCTTAACGTTTTAGACACCTCATGCATATTAGCTTTAGTAACTACCATATCAAAACCTAGTCTAGTAGTACCATCATCACTAGGCTGATTGAATCCCTCCTCAATTAATATCTGTACCGCTTTATTCCTCGCCTTAAAATATTTTCCATTCTTATCACTCACCACCATATTTTGATACTCAGCATTCCAAAGACTGTCACATTTTGGACACACTGAAGCCCCCGACTCTTTCAATCTTCGGACAAATTTCCTGTTAGTTAATTTGGTCGCTCCATCCGTAAATACAATCGGCTGAATGTTTTTTCCCTTGGTATATTCCACAATTTCAAAAAAATCCTTATCTAAAGTCGGCTCACCCTCCCCAAGATAATTTATGGCAAACGTGTTATAGTTAGCCAACTCATCAATTACACTTTTAATCTTTGATAAAGGCAGAGTTTTTTTATTCTTGTCAGTAAAACAATGAAAACAATTATGACGACACTCATGCGTCATCGCCCTGAAATCTACAACCGGCAAATTATCCGGATTACGAAAATAGTCTTCGGGCAAATTCCAACCTCTTAACACAGCACCCTTGCCAACAGGCACATTCTCCAAACCAAAATATTTTTCTTTCGAATTTTCTATACCCATTACCAGAATATTAATTTTATTTGTTTAATTATACCAAAAACACGCCTCATCAGCGTGCTTTCAAAACGAAACTCCCCCTTATTGACATGTTTCGAACTAAATACTATTCAGATATTATATTAATATATCGACTATCACAAACACCTTTACGTCAAATGATATTCACTTAGCCAAATAATTTTAGTTGCGTCTCGACAATCTTTTTTTCATCTACCATGTTTTCTTTAACTTCATTCATCCATTTTAGAGGCAAATATTCCCGAGTCAAACCCCAATAAGTTAATTTACCTTCCTTCTTCTTTTCTTCAATAATATTATTTTCCCTCAACGGTTTCATATAATAACCAGACACATTCGTTTGAACAATTTTAAATTCCTTAGCTATATCGTTTTGAGTTATGTCTTTGTCTACACTCGAAATATATTTCAAAATATCTTTCTGTTTGTCAGTAATTTTAAGACACTTCTCAACATTCTCCCAACACCACTCACAAAGATATGCCTTCGAACGATCTGCGCCAATAGTTTTCGAAGAAGCAACATTAACTTGAGTAAGAATATTATACAAAGAACAAAGAACCATCCTAATATCACCGTCATACAAATCATAAAGCTGATAAACTACCTTATCATCAATCGGTTTAATAAATTTTTCTACTCCCTCAGATTTTAACAAAAACATTCTCTCATTTAATGCCGACACAACATCGTTCTTGCTCAATGGTTTAATTTGTAATGGGGATTGAAAAAATACTCCTTTTACCCTTTTCTGAGTAGATATAATATCCTTATAAAAATTTCTTGGTCCTAAAAAGAAATAATACACTTTATCTTGTTGTAAAATATCCCTTATTTCATTAAAAAACCTTATTACTTTCTTCTTTGAAGTCTTCTCCATCATCACAACATCAAAATTGTTTACATGAATAATCAATCCACTATTAACAACTGAATTAATCTTATGTTGACAAACAAAATCTAGTAATTTTTTATAATAACTCTCCAATATCGAATAAGGTAATTTAATTGGTTGAGAAATCTGAGTTTCTTTTCCACCCCCACCTCCAAAACCAGCTAAAGAAAACTCACCACTATATGAAATAGACTGCGTAACATCTATTAATTGTTTAACTTTATCAAGTAATGGATCCTTCATTAAATCAGGATCCAACAATTCAATTTCTCCAATAATCGAACCTATAACTTCGAGTAAAAAAGAGCTTTTATCTAAAATATTCTCGTTTGCCTCAATTTCTCTCCGTGATGAAAACAAATATTTATCTCTACCTTTATGCTTCCAAAAATATTTTACATAATTAACTAAACTAGTTTTTCCTACACCTACATCACCACTTATAATCATGCACAAATTATTTAAACTCTCAATCTGATCATTGATAGTACGTATTTCAACTTGCCTACCAACAAATGCCTTATCTATGTTTAATTGCCCACCCTCCACTAAAGGATCGGTTAGATAAGGATTACTCTTCAAACCAAAATTTTGCCAATTCACCTTAGACATACTAATATATAAATAGATTTAATCTATATATATAATATCATATTTATTATTTATATATCATAATGAATGATTTATAAGATATAATTGTTATGGATATCAAAAAATATAATCGATGTGAATTTTATATATATAAAAAAGTAATGTATTATGAACTACGAAGAAAAAATGTGGTTAATTGTATCAGAATTACATGAGCTATCAAAAATAACTCCAAAAAATGAAATTGTAAGAATTGAACCTGACAATACCACCATAGAGCCAAGACTGTTTCAACCAATTATTTCCAAACTTATTATTGATTTCAAAGTTGCTAAACTGGTTTCAAGATACACTACTAACGCATTAACATTAGCCAATTCTCACGAAAACACGATAACTTCATTTGATGGAAATGGCAGACCTCATGATCGTAATTTTATCTTTAGAGATTCAGATGGTTATGAACTGATGTTATTATCAAATTTTGATATCCTTCATAACAAACTAAAAAAGAAATTTACTAAACAAAAACCTACTCAAAACCCCATAAATTTAGATAATGTCATTTATAAAATAGACTTTAACGATAATACGCGCCAACTAACTTTAAACAATATTTTATTAAGCACACCCGATTTCAACAAAAACGGGCATCGACTCATTGAATACCTCTTCCAGCATCAAAACGAAGAATTAATAACTTCAGAGGTTATCAAAGAAACTAAACTGGATAAAAACAGAACTATTAACGGAATAATTAACGACTTAGGCTTTAAAGGCAAACTGCTAGACCTCTTTTTCAATATCTCATCGGAAGGCATCCAATTTATTAATCCAATAACCCAAGAACAGCTCAATAAAAGCAAAATTAACATTATCTCAACTAAAGATTTAAAATAGTAGATTTAGTAGATTTGTTATGAAGTAGTAGAAATAGCCTGTTTCAGAATTTTTCTTTATTATCATCGACTTGCAATTAAGTAAGTCGATTTTTTTATGCTCTCCGAAAACCGCCGACAACTTGCCGATAAGTATTTCCCCAACCTCAACGAAACTGAGGCGGAAGATGCATTTGAAAATCTATTTAACTATGTCAATTTATTAATCGAGATGGACCAAGATAATGAAAAAAGCAACAACCAAAGTAACGGAAATCCAAATAATCCCGATCAAACCCCATAATGGCCTGCTTGCCTTCGCCAGCTTTGTATTGGACAACAAAATATACCTCAGCTCGGTCGGAATTCACAGCAAACTAACCCAAGACGGATATCGTCTCACCTACCCCACCAAAAAGGTAAGCAATAACCATATTCAACTATTTCACCCCATTAATAAAGAAACATCCACACTGATCGAGCGAGCAATTATTAAGCAGTATAAAAAAGTAATGCATTCTGATGATCGATACAACAGTCATAACATTGCCACACGGTAAATTCTCAATTTGGGATTGGAGTAAGTTCTCAATCAAATCAGAAAAAAGATTCTGGGACCAAGCCAACAATATGAAACCGCGCGAATATATCAAAGCTACCCAAAATCCAAGCAAAAGAGAATTATCAGCCGGAATTTACAAACCACGCCTAACCTTGATCGTTGTCATGGGTCAATTTGGTATAATTCCCAAACTCCGGATTGAATTATCATTGCCAAAATTACTATTCAATAACAACTTCGATGAATTAACAGACAATGACTATCAGAAAATCCATGACCATCTTCAAAAAACACTAAAAGAAATGGGAGTTGAATTATTCGATATCCAACTCGACAACGCCCCGATTACCTCCATCCACTATTCAAAAAACGTCCCTCTCCCATACCACACCACCCCCTCGATGATCATATCCGACCTTGCCAAATTGAATCCCCTACCACGACTCGAAGCCAATCGTGAGCGCTTCAAAAACGGCGGACAATCACTTCATTATCACGCCAACAGCTACGAAATAGCCATATACGACAAAATCAAAGAATTGGGACTGGCTAAAATATCCGACAAGCGATCAATTGAAAATGACAATTCCATCCAGCTTAATCTGTTAGATGAATTAAACCAACCCAAACACCGCAACATCCTCCGGCTGGAAATCAGGTTAAATAAGACCTCCAAAATCAAATCAATATTCAAAAAAATCAATATCAGAACCGAATTAAGCTTCAAACAACTATTCAGTCAG
Source organism: Patescibacteria group bacterium (assembly GCA_041648895.1). Lineage (GTDB taxonomy): Bacteria > Patescibacteriota > JAHJAL01 > JAHJAL01 > JAHJAL01 > JBAZOB01. The sequence continues at coordinate 62,273 of JBAZOB010000001.1, read as the reverse complement.
TCAATCTCTCAAAAAATCCTGCTTTACTACTGGTCCATACTCACCGAAAACAAAGCAATCCTATTACTCCAAGACAAATCCGCCATCGAGACCATTGAAACCATCAGGCAAAACAACCCCAAATTAAAAAACCGCGATTTACTTGAATTATCCGCGGTAATTTTGGCCATAAATTCCGGCAGTTATGATCGGCTGAGAAATATTATTGATTCCGGCCCCGATCATAGCTATTGGTACAGACTGAAAAGAAAAATTTTCAAACTCCACATCCCCGAAAACAGTAAATATAATCTGTTAATTGATATAAGAAAGCGATTAAATGAATTTATACCAACAAAAATTACAGATCTTAAAATAGAATAGTCTTAATACTATCTATTCGTCATGATTTTCATTCCTATACATTTCAACATAGTATTCTTTCCCTTTTTCAGTAATAAAGATATTAAGTGGCTCAACTGCATTTGTGCCACCTACAAATTCAATTAAGCTTCTCTCTTTGAGTTCTCTCAAATCATCCAATAATGAATTTATTCTGTTCTCATAATCCGGCAATTTGGAATCCGGCACATTATCATCATCAAAATATGCAATCTTCAACTCTTCAAATTTAACATGCTTACTTTTAACAACATTTTCTGGTTTATTGGGTTTTTCGTATAAAACCTTCAAAATCAGCTCTTCATCATTCATACTAACTCCTCAAAATTTACTTTTCTTAAATAATTTCCCCATTTTCTCAAAATGCGCATTATTCCTCTTTACTATATGTAAATATTTCTCTCTCAATTTGCCATTAGACTGGTAAATTCTCGGCAACAATATTGCATGAGAATACCCAGCCGACCTAAATATTTTATAATGATACGGAAATATTGAACTCATAAGTAATACCCAAAACTCACAAACAAAATCATCCAAAGCATTTTCTATTTCTTCTATCTTTTTAGGCTTTAATTTCCCATTATAATAACGATAACCATAAAACTCATCACAAATTTCCTTAAAAATTTCCTTTGTCTTTATAGGAATTACATCTCCCAAATCAGTTCCCTCGATAACTTTCTCAAATTTATGAGTATCCGCACCGGTTGTAGGTTCTATATTATAAAAATACCAACTAAAAAACTTGAAATACTTCTCAATAGCTTGCTGATAATGTACTAAAGCCGGTAAAACCAATTCATTTTTTTGCATAAGATATTTATATGTTAAATAATCAACTTCGGCTGGATAAAGGTAATTAGTGACAGAATCCACAAACCTTCTTGTTGATTGACCCTTCGAACCAGTTATCTTAAAACAATCATTCGCTCTTATTTTTTTCCCGTAAAAACTATAATTCTTAATCATAACAACATCATAAAAATTAACTTGACCCCTAACCACACAATTTAACTTCTTGATCTCATTATCAATGTCTTTCCTACTCATCTCATCACTAAATACAATATAATTTCCTAACAATAAAAAATCATCATTAGCATCAGGACATGAATCCTCAACACTTATTACATACACCTGCTTAGAAATATGTTTATAAACATGCACAAAATTTGGACCGAAAAACGCATCAAACCATTTTGTATTTTTCTTTTGTTTTTCTTTTTCCACTAAATTCCAACTATTACCAGATCCTTGTTCTAACTCAAAATTAAAAACATTAGAGTTATCATCTTTACGAAACATTTTCACTTCAACTTTCTTTTTTCGACCTTTCTTTAATGCTACCTCAGCAACAAAAATATGTTTCCATTCTCTGTCTTCCGGCCACTTTTTTAACTTATAAATACGATAACCTCTTTTTACCATAATCACCTCACAAAAAAAATAATAATAAGAGCATCATCCAAAAATCTACTATAATTTTTGATACTCTATTATTATTTTAACAAACCATATAAACCTATGCAATACCTAAACATTATGTTTTAATATTTAGTTGACTAATATGGTATTTTATTATCTAATTATGCCTCGCCACTCCTCATAACTTCTCACCTTCTCAAACTTCACTCCGGTCCCTAGCGCTTTAAAATGCTTCTGCCCGCACTCTATCTTTCCCTGCTCTATCGGTCGCAAATCTTCCGACAAAATAGACCCCTTTGTCTCGATCACAAAATACAACTTCTCAACTCCATTCTTTTCCAACAATATCGCCCAATCCGGATTGTAATCACCCAATGGAGTTTCAATTTTAAACCAATCAGGTAATTTGGCGTAAAGTTTTACATCAACATCATTTTCCAGTCTTTCGGCAAAAGTCATCTCAATATCCGAATCATAAATCACATGAGAATAAACACTCTTTTCTACCTGAATAGCATTGTCCTTGAGATAACCAATCAACTCTTCATTTTCAAACAATTCTTGTTGATAAAAAACATCGTCACCAATCTTGTCATATTTAATACCGTCCACAATCAGCTTTCTTTTCTCAATATTGATTATCTGAATCACTTGCTCCATATATTCCTGCGGATTGATATAAAAAGCATCTATGGTCTGGGACCTTAGCAAGATATCCGCGATCGATCTTTTTTTAAGTCCTGTATAAGTGGCAATAAAACGCAAAATATCCGGCAACTGCTTTTGGTCATATTTTTCACGCACATAATCACGAATCTTTTTTGGTTCATCGAATGTCACGCCCCTCTTGTCAATCTGCAAATCAATCCAGCGCGCCACGATCGCATTGGACCTAATTTCCGGCATCTTTCGGACCTCATGAATACAATTCTCAATCAATGTTGCACTATTAAAGTCCAACTTATAGACAGTCTTGTATTTGATCCTATTCCACAATTCAACGAAATCATCACTCAAAAACACCTGCTTATTGATCGATACCTTTTCTTTCTTTTTGCTATCTACTATTGGCAATCGTTTCAATGTTGTCTTTATCTGTTCCACTATTTTCTTTTTGATTGGTACAAACTTCATTGGCAAAACCAAGGCATCTTCGCCACTTTCTTCCCGAGCCACTATTTGTCTCAATTCGTCCTTCACTTTACCATTTTTGTCCACCAGACCTTGCTCTCTCAAATACTCACAAATTTCTTTTGACTCTTTATAACCCAACTCTCCGACCTTACCTTCTTTTTCAAACAAAATATTCTCAAACAATCGCTCTTCCACTACTCCAAATTTGGTATTGGTATCCTTTTCAATCTCTCTTTGCAAATTCTCAGCAAAACTCTGAAAACTCTCATTGGCCACCACCGTCAAAATATTGATATTGTCATCAAATATTCTTTCTCCGGATTGATTGACCGGCAACCGCAAACCCCGCCCCACCTTCTGCCTTTTGGTCATGGTGTCTGCACTCTCCACCAAGGTACAAATCTGAAACACATTTGGATTGTCCCAACCTTCTTTCAAAGCTGAATGCGAAAAAATAAATCTCAATGGAGTATCAAAACTCAATAGTGTCTCTTTTTCTTTCATGATCAAATCATACGCACTCTCATCAGCTTGACTCGAACCCTCGCCTCGCGATTCTTTGAATACACCCTTCTTATCCTGCGCAAAATATCCATCATGAATTTTGTCAACATCCTCACACAAAGCATATTGTTTGGATTTTTCAGTTACAAAAAGTTGATTATATTTTGGCAATTTAATTATCTTCACATATTCTTCCTCAAAAATCTGCGCGTATTTTCCCTTCTTGAATCCACCTTCATTAAGATATTCCCGATAATTATTTACTCGATCCAAAAAGAAAAGTGACAAAACTTTGATATTTTTATCCAACAATCTCAATTCCTTTTCCAAATGTGATTCGATTGTGGACCTGATTTGAGTACGCTTAATTTCCAAATCATCTGTATTTTGATTCAGCTTCAAGATATCACCCGTCTCAAACTCAATATATTCCATTCCGGATTCAATACTGATATTTGTCACCACATAATTTTTGTATATCTCATTTTGTCCGGACACATCAAAAAAACTCTTACGCTTACCGGTATTGATTTTTACTCTCTTTATTTTCGCTTCGCCTTTTTTATCCAACACGCTCAAAACCACATCCGCCGAATAAGATCCATTAGGCGCTTTTTGTACTTTTTCCAGCTTCATATATGGACCACTGCCCATTCCTTCCACCGCTACCACCTCAATCTTTTTTACCAATTTATTTTCATAAGCCTCGATCGGACCAAGTCGATACATCAAATTATAGGTATTTCTATGAGTAGCCGAATACCGCACGATACACATTGGATTGAGCGCCTTGATTGCCTCTTTGGATTTCTCGGTATTATCAACCGACTGTGGCTCATCAATAATCACAATTGGATTGGTATCACGGATAAATTCAATCGGCCGTCGTCCTTCCAACTTATCCTGTTCTTTGTGTATCCTTGTCGCATTCTTGTTACTCTTGTTGTCCTCTTCAAATCCTTTGCGAAATGCATCAATATTGATAACCATGATTTCGATTGAATCACTGGTCGCAAAATTGCGCACTTCCGTCAAACGATCTGAATTATATACAAAATAATTAAACTTCTGCCCTTGATACAACTCTTCAAAATGATCCTTGGTAATATCCAAAGATTTATTCACGCCTTCACGGATAGCCACACTTGGGACCACGACGATAAACTTGGTAAAACCGTATTTATTATTCAATTCCAATATAGTCCGCGTATATACATAAGTCTTGCCAGTCCCCGTCTCCATCTCAATCGCAAAGTTTGGCACTCCATAATCCGCATCCAACAAACCCTCACTTCTTTTCAAATGATTCCGGTCCTGAATCTTGATCACATTTTTCAACAAATCTTCCGGCATCAAATCCAATTTGTTGGCATACCCCAACTCCGTATTTTTACCAAACAACGAACCATCCGCCACTGATACCGTAAACTTTGATTGCTTCAAAGGTTGCCCGTCAAAAACATCAACTATCGCATCCACAGCTTGTTTTTGAAATTCCTGATTGGCATCAAATTGTAATTTTAATTTTGTCATTATAAATTGTTTAGTCGACTTTAGTCTGTGTAGTCTTGTAACAGATATGAAATCAAAAAATACCTAATTTCTTTGTTATTTTTAGTTTTAGTTTGTGCAGTCTATAACTAACTTAGATTACCAATATCTCCTCAACCCCCGCCTTCTTCAAAGTCTGCTCCGCATTGGCTTTGACTGTATCATCCGCAAATCCATCATCAAAGAAAACTACTCGATGCGGACTCAGTTTTGCCATCTCGCCAACCGTCTCCAAACCAATCTGCTTTTCCAAACATAGCAACAAATAATTTCCAGCCAAAGAAAATACTTTCTTCCCCGCCAATTTCAACTCCTCAATCGGCATCGTCAAATCAACTCCATATTTCAACATAATCTCATAAACCGCATCCTCATCCGCTCGATCTGCTTTGATCGGTGTCAATTGGTCCATCATCGACTTCTCGACATCCTGCGTATTTGGATCCCACTTCGTAAAATTGGTCTCATCCAACTCAAACACCTTGAACCCAACATCCAAATCATCCGGATTCACCACCTTCTCCCCACCTTCAATCAATTTTTCCTGTTTTTTATCTTGCTTCTCCTTCAACTCCTTCACAATCTTCTCCCCCGCCCGTCTAATCCTCTCCTTCCCAATCTCACAAATATTTTTATACCCCGCCTTCCTCGCCTCACTATCTTCCTGCGTAACCTCCGGCAACTGGACCATAACAAACTTCCTATTCCCCCCATCCTCCGCATTCAACTGCATCACCGAATGGGCAGTCGTTGCCGAACCTGAAAAGAAATCTAAAACAATACATTCTTCTTCACACTCAAGAAAGCTAAGCAAATAATTAATCAAAGACAAAGGCTTGGGATAATCAAATATTGATTGTCCCAAAATTGATTTTAATTCTGCACGTCCAGCAAGCACATCCTGTACATAATCTTTAGGTATAATCTTTGTTGGAGCCAAAATTCCCACTTCTAATTTTTTTGAATATGGGACAAAATTTTCTCCTTTAAAAATAATCTCAGTACCATTGTTCAATTCATTCTCGAGATAATCTTGACTCCATATCATACGACCTTTTAATCTAAATGAATTCAAATTTACTCCCGAAACTACCTCAACATTATCAAGAAGCTCGTATCCCGAATCCTTCTTACCCGCTAAATATATACCATCATTAAACAATATTTTAACTGTATTAGACGGAAAATTTAGAATTCCCTCCTTCATTGAATTCTTAGTTAATGAAGGAAGTCCTTCAGTTTTTTTTGGACCACCAATTAATTGATTAATTAAATTTTTATCCTTTGCAAAACTAGTAACATACTGAGCATTTTTTCGTTCAATTGAAGAACTATTATCCGGACGAAAAGTACTTTCCCAAATATAATTTTCTATAAAATTCTCCTCCCCAAAAATCTCATCACAAACCTTCTTCAAATTCGCCTGCTCATTATCATCAATCGATATAAATATCACTCCATCATCCTTAAGCAAATTCCTCGCCAACCTTAACCTCGGATACATCATATTGAGCCAATTGGTATGCTTTCGCCCACTCGAATCCGCATTGGCTTTCATCGTATCTCCCACCTTTTCCTTGTAATTCTGGATATTATCCGCAAAATTATCCTCATACACAAAATCCTTCCCTGTGTTGTAAGGGGGGTCGATATATATCATTTTTACTTTACCCCGATAACTATCCTGCAACACCCGCAACACCTCCAGATTATCACCCTCAATATACAGATTATTCGTCTTGTCCCAATCTTTACTATCCGCCTTCTTTGGCCTCAAAGTCCCCGTCGATTGCTTCAAAGCCATCTTGATTGCATCCGACTTGCCATGCCAAGAAAAACAATATCGCTCTCGATCCGTCTCCACTTTCTCACCCAATAACTTCTTCAACATTTCCAAATCAACTTTCCCCTCTTCCCAAATCTCCGGAAAAAGTTGTTTCAACTTCTCGATATTTTCTGCAATCAAATCACTTGTTTTACCGTCAATTTTTTTCATAGTTATAATTTTATCAAATCCAACTTAAGTATTTATTAATTTTTTCTTAATATTTTCCCTAACTTCCACCTCTTCCTTTTGCGCCTCAATCAACTTCTGATGAACCGCAATCCGGTCCCCAAAATTGATCGCCATTTTCTCTTCATCCTGCAATCGTTTGACCTCAACACTTTTTGCCACACATAGCTCAATCTCCGGCTTGATCTGATCAATCACCAACTGCTTGCGGAAATGAAAACCGGATTCAAATTGCATCAAAACCGATTGATAAACATACAAAGAATATTCCCGATAAAACTCATACAAATTCAGAAAAGAAAAATTGGCAATATCCAGTCCCATCAAGTAATCCCGCACCGGCTGTGTTTGATCCGACAAAGACAACCAATCTGTCATCTGCTCACTTTCCACTACCTGTTTACCTTTTTCATTCAAACTCAATCTTTTACGCGCTGTCGCCAAACAAATGCGATCCTGCCAACCAAACACCACAATCACCGGATTGATAATATTCTTCTGAATACTCTCAACAATCTTGCCTATATTTTGATTCTTCTTCAATTCTACATAGACAACATACACTTCACTATAATTCACTTCATTATCTTTATAAGATGCAATATTGATCGTTTCTTCATTGAGAATCGCCAACAAAGTAATATCTACAATCTCATCTGTAAATATCTTTTTCTTTCCGTTATCAAAATCATCCAGCTCATAAAACTTGGTCTTGGCAATTTTTTTGTCCTGCAAAATCTTGTCCCGCCTCAATCCCATCAATTGTATTACTTGTTCCTTCATCCTATTTGATAATCAAAAATGAAATCAACTCAAAATCATCAATCCACGACAACGAGGCATCTTTGGCAATATTTGTCTTTCCCAGACTGCTGAAAATATCTTCAATCCCTTTTTCTTGCTTCTCTCCGATAATATGCTCAATTGACTGCCTCAATAAATCTGAATATTTTGACATGTCTTTGGCTTCTTGAGTCTCTTTATCAAACAATTCTACCAAATCTCGATGAACCAGATTATTACCATTGCAAAGTTTTTTGAATATATCCAGCACATACTTGGCCTGCAAATAAGTCAATTTTACCTCTCCATTATCACCAATATAGACCATATAATATGGATGAATCGCATTTGTCTCTCCAGATTTCGCTTCTGAAAAATCCACCTGTCGCAAGGTAAATATCACCCCCGACGACAAATCTTCCAAAGACTCATCCTTTGACACAATCGCATACATACCAAGCGCCGATCTTTCCAATAATTCACGATTATCTTTGAGATACTCCATCAAATCCATCTTAAAATCACTCATAGTCATATCTGTAATCGAAATATTCCCCGAAATATCCTCCAGGTCCAAAACCTCCTCCTGCAATCTGGTCAATTGATTCTTACGATACTCGATATCATTCATCACATCTTTATCAGTTTCATTGATAATGTCCTCTTCACCCGTCGCGCTGGCATTAAGTAATATCATCCGCCCTCGGACCCGTTGTTCCAAATTAATATATTCATCCAGCTCCATATCCGGCCAAAAATTAACCAGTTGAATTTTTTCATTAACGGACCCAATTCGATCAATACGCCCAAAACGCTGGATAATCCGCACCGGATTCCAATGGATGTCATAGTTTATTAAATAATCACAATCTTGCAAATTCTGGCCTTCTGATACGCAATCCGTTGCAATCAAAACATCAATTTCATCTTTCACTCCCGGAAAAACTTTTGCCTTTTCTTTTGATACCGGCGAAAAATTAGTCAAAATACTATTCAAATCAGTTTTAATCTCGTCAGAAGTTGTTTTATTAGTAGTGCCACCAGTTACCAAAGCTGAATGTAGGTTAAATTTATTTTCCAACCATTCGGAAATGTATTTATACAAATACTCCGCCGTATCAGAAAAAGCACTGAAAACCACCACCTTCTTATTATTATCATTAATCGGATTGCTAATTTTATCAGCAATTATTTTCTTCAAATCTGCCAGTTTAGCATCAGAATCTGTATTAATTGGCTCCGCAAAACTTATCAAATCTTTCAATCTGGTTAAATCAGACTGCAAATCATCTTTCCATCGGATCAGATCCATATCGGCCAACTCTACACTAATCTTGTTACCAACCGTCATTGATTCCAACTGTTCATCATCTCCATCAATACTCTCCGGTGCATCATCTAAATCCAAACTATATCTACCAGAATCATGAAAATCATCAATCATTTGCAATATTTCTTCTATCTTACCCGCTAGTCTAGTCAATGTCAGATTATATGAAAAAATCGAGCTTTCTAATCTCTTCAAAATATTTACCCGCATTAGATTAACAATATTTTTCTCTCGATCTGTCTGCCGAAAATAAGATCCACCCTTAACCTCTCGATCATATTTCTTCTGATATTTCTTCACCCGGTCCGACCTGACATACTGCAAAGGTGAATATATCGCCATCGACAACCTTTTAATCGAATCGTTTATATCTTCAAAACTGGGAAAATCACCTTTCAAATCCACCTTTGATTTAATATTCAACGGCTTAAGTCGATCAGGAAAACGGCCCACTTCCGACAAATCATAATATTTTTCGATATGCTTCCGGGATCGAGCTATAGTCAACGCATCTAATAACTTAAAGTAGTCAACATTCAAACTAGCCAACAAAGAGTCCAGCCCCCTGTCATTCAGAGGCCGATCTAACCACTTATTGAATTGATATTGCGCCAACCTAAAAGTATTACCTATATTCTTCACCCCTTCATCCAACAACGCTTCATCATTACCTTCAGTAATAAAAGCAATTTGATTCTTCAAATCATTCATCCTGTTATTTACCGGCGTAGCTGACAACATCAATACCTTAGTCTTTACCCCGGTCCGGATAATATCATCCATCAACTTCCTATATCTTGTTTTCTTGTTTTTTAAGGAATCATTATTTCTGAAATTATGTGACTCATCAATCAAAACCAAATCATAATTACCCCAATTAATTGTCTCCAGATTAATATCCCCGGACATTCCTTTTTCCCTACTCAAATCAGTATGATTCAAAATATCATACCCAAACCGATCTTCTGCAAAAATATTCCGCACATCATTTGACCGATACATCATCCAGTTATCTCGTAACTTCTTCGGACAAAGGACCAATACTCGATAATTTCTCAATTCATAGTATTTTATTACCGCCAATCCTTCAAAGGTCTTACCCAATCCAACACTATCTGCCAGAATACAACCGTTATGCTTCTCCAACTTATCAATAACTCCCATTACACCATCTTTCTGAAATTTGAATAACTTCTTCCAGATGATTGAATCCTTAACTCCGGTTTTCACCTTGATGATATTTTCTTCCGTCAATTCATCCAGATACTCCTTAAACAAGTTATACAAAGTTACATAATATATGAATTCCGGCGTATTTTCTTTATATATCGTCTGGATACTTTTGAGTACCTCCTCTTTTACATCTTCCACTAGCATTTCATCATTCCAAATTTCGTCAAACCAAGTGAGCATCTCACGCGTCGCATCCTGATCATCAGAATAAACATTCATCTCCAATTTGTTTGAATTGGAAAAACCCAATCCGGAAGAAGTAAAATCAAGTGTTCCTTGTACTATAAATTCCGAATCCGGATTTTGTACATGAATCGCTCTCGCCCGAGACAAATCAGACTTCTTCAACGATCGAAAATCCACTTTGCTTCTAATCCAATCAGCACACTCTTTGGCCACTTTTGACTGAGTCAATTCATTTCTCAATTTGATCTCGTACTGAGTTCCGGACAATTGTTTCTCACGATCAAGTTTATCGATATAAAATTCCCGTGTTTCTTCCTGCTCTTTAGTGAAAGTTGGCTCAACAAAAAGGAATCGCAAAGAATCAATCTTCGACAAAGATTTCTTCAGTTTTTCAAATGCATAGATAGTAAAATATGCTGAAATGACAGATAATTTGGCTTTATCTTTTATTTCCGCCAGCAATACATCCGATACCTTGGATTTTTTGTTATCTAATACTTTATTCATTACATCTTTAGCTAATACATATTTATATCAAACCAGTATTAAAAAATCGAACAATTAATCATACTTCTTATTAATAAACTCCTCTATATCCTCTCTCCTATACCTTCTCGCTTTTTTAATACCAATTCTTATCGCTTTCAATATGCCCTTTTTATCCCACTGCCTCAAAGTATTGGGATGACATTGCAATATCTCACAAGCCTGCTTCAAAGTAAGTAATTTTGACATTTCCGGATTCACATCATTGTCTATTTTTTTATCCATAATATTTTTATCTCATTTTTGATAAATATGATAACATTTGATAACATTAGATTATAAACACTACTTCAATTTTATAACAATAATCACTTTTTTACCAAATGAAAGCCATAATATTAGCCAGAGTATCAACCGAAGAGCAAAAAGACGCTGGTAATTCCCTACCAGCTCAAACTGATCGGATGATTAAATATTGTCAAAAAAAAGACCTCCCCATCGTTAAACAATACAGTTTTGACGAAGGAGCATATCGAAACAAAAGAGATGATTTTGACAAAATGATTGATTACATCAAAAAATCAAAAGAAAAATTAGTAATTTGTTTTGATAAAGTTGATAGATTTTCCCGAAATGTTTTTGATAAAAGAATATCCAACCTGTACGAGATGACAATGTTGGATAAAATTGAAATGCACTTTGTTTCAGATAACCTTGTTATTAATTCCAATATATCCGCCGTTGAAAAATTTCATTTCGCCATGAATCTTGGACTAGCCAAATACTATTCCGATGCAATAAGCGACAACGTCAAACGCGCATTCGAAGGAAAAATCAAACGTGGCGAATGGCTAACTAAAGCACCAATTGGTTATCTAAATGAAGAAGACCCAATCACAAAAAGAAAAATTATTATTATAGACAAACAAAGAGCGTATTTGGTCCAAGAAATATTCAACCTATATGCTACCGGCAGTTATTCCATCCGCGGATTAGCAAATTTAATGAAAAAGAAAGGTCTTACCAACAACAAACCTCCCTATAATTATTTATCCCACAGTCGGTTAAACCATGTCATTACCAATCCGTTTTATTACGGAATGATGAAAGTTAAAGAAAATATAGCACCGCACAATCACGGTAATCTAATTACTAAAGAATTATTTGATCGCTGTCAGGATGTTATCCAAGGTTATCACAAAAAACCCTTCAAATGGTCCACTATCCATGCTTCAGTTTTAGGTCGAGGAATGATTGAATGTGCTGATTGTGGATGTGCTATCTCATCAGACAAAAAGAAAAATAAATATATCTATCTCAAATGTACCGAATCAAAAGGCAAACACGGAGCCAAAAGAATGGAAGAAAAGCAATTATTAAAACAAATCAATAAAATACTCGATTTATTAGTTATTCCGGACGATATCCTCGCCGATCTAATTAATCAAGTTAACCAAACTCACCAAGCCAAAATTGAATACCATAAAAATAGTATTACCGAACTTCAAACCGAATACACCAAAATTCAAACCTCTCTTGATACACTCTTGGACCTCTGTATTAATAGGAGTATTACTCAAGATGAATATGACAAAAAAGCCAAAGATTTAAAAAATAGACAATATGAAATTACTCAGTCTATGAAAGATCATACTGAGGCTGATGAAAAATTCGTAAAATCAGTTACCTTTCTACTAAATGTCTGTTCCAAAGCTCCTCAAATTTTTGCCAAAAGTTCGGAAATAGACAAAAAACGGCAATTACTCAAATTCGTATTTTCGAACTTACAACTGAAAGACGAAAACATAATCTACAAACTAAAAACACCCTTCGACCTTCTTCTGCAGGCTAAAGAGTGTTCTTACAAACTCCGGAGGTGGGACTCGAACCCACGACCTACTGATTAACAGTCAGTCGCTCTAACCAGCTGAGCTACTCCGGACCGCGCCCGTTTTTAGCCTTGGCAATAACGGGTCATTAAATTTTCCTACAAATCAAATATTACATCAAACCAAATGACAATTCAAACCATCAGTCACGAAAATTATCCCCCATCATGACAAACTAATTCGCCGCGGCATCGCCAGCCACAAAACCGTCACCATCACCAATCCCATCCAACCCAATACCGAAAAACTCCAGACATGACCATAGGATTCAGCCAACCAGCCAGCCAGCACCGGTCCCACCACAAAACCAAGATTGGTAAAAGAATCTTGCAAGGTCTCAATCTCCCTGGCCAATGCCGGATTTTCCTGAACATAGTCCGCATAGGCCCCCGTCACCGCCGGCCAGGCAAAAGAAATAAAAAAGGAAGATAAGAAACTTAACACCAGCAGCCACCCTGACTGATCAAAATAAACAAATAAACCGAGCACCACAAAACCCAACCCCAAAGCCACCAGCGCCGTCTTTTTTTTGCCCAACCTGGCACTCACCCGACCCACCAACCAACCAGTAATCAAAAGTGGCAATAAATATAAAGTAATAAACCACGCCCCCCAACTGTGTTCACGCAGCAAATCATGCACCAACAACGGCCCCACCACCCAGAAAAAAGCATCAATCACATTGATTAAAAAAGTAATCAATAAGACGGGGAAAATTCGCCGGCCGATCCTGGACCAAAGCCCAAGCTCTCGCCCCAAACCAATTTTTTTCTCAACCATGGAAATCGGCTTGTGCTCATTGCCAGCCAAATTTAAAACCACCCAAACAATCATGGCCAAAATCCAAACCATACCCGTTGTCACAAAAAAACTCGCTCCCACCCGCTGAGACATAAAAAAACCCGCCACCACCGTCGCCACCAAATATCCCAACCCCACAAAAACCCGCAGCCAGCCGAACCCAGATGAATAATCACTTTTAGTAGTAGTGTCGGTCACCAGATCAATATTGGCAATGCTAAACAAATCATAATATAAACCCCACAAAGCCATCCCCAGCAAAAAAACCGTAACCGTTTCTGCTTGCCACAACAACAATAAAAACACGGCCGCGATCAAAAACATCAACAAATATATTCGTCGATAATGCACATTTTTCAAAAGCCGACACAACCAAAAATCAAAAAACAGACCAAACATCGCTGAAAAACCAATAATCGTCCCCATCAATGTTTCCGATATGCCATTTTGAGTCATTAAAAGTGGCATCAAATTGGTTAGCAAACCATCGAATAAACAAAAGAAAAACAACATTAAAACAGCCAGATACAATAATCTGGCTGATTTATTACTACTTTTAATCCGACGAAAAATATTGGAAAAACCAAACATAAAATTACGAATTACGAATTAGGAAGGACGAATTGGATTGGTCATACATCATTTTTTTTATTATATGGCTAGCCATAAAACTAACTATTATTATACAGTTCCACCATAACACAACACCGACCAAACCTTCGCTGCCATTAATTAAAAAAATGATGTATGACCAATCCAATTCGTCCTTCCTAATTCCTAATTCGTAATTATCTCAAATAATCAAGCAACTGCCGACTTTCCCGATTGCGGCGCAGTCGCATCAAGGCCTTGGCTTCAATTTGACGGATACGTTCACGCGTCACCCCAAACTCCTTCCCCACCTCTTCCAAAGTGCGAGTCGTCCCGTCCACCAAACCAAACCGCATCTCCAAAATACGTTTTTCCCGCGGGGACAATAATTCCAAAACCTTAGCCAGATGATCTTTCAACAACTGAACCGTCGCCGAATCCTTGGGTGATAGAGTTACCTTGTCCTCCAAAAAATCACCCAAATAACTGTCTTCTTCTTCGCCCACCGGCGCTTCCAATGAAACAGTTTCTTGCGAAATTTTCAGGACATAGCGGACCTTGTCCAGCTCAATCCCCATCTCGGCCGCGATTTCTTCCGGCAACGGCTCGCGTCCCAAGGCCTGTACCAAATGCCGTTGCACCCGAGTTAGTTTATTGATCGTCTCCACCATATGTACCGGAATCCGAATGGTCCGCGCTTGGTCAGCAATCGCCCGCGTAATCGCTTGTCTGATCCACCACGTACCATAGGTCGAAAATTTGTACCCTTTACGGTAATCAAACTTCTCTACGGCTCGTAATAAACCAGTATTACCTTCTTGGATCAGATCGAGTAAACTCAACCCCCGCCCCACATAACGTTTGGCAATACTGACCACCAGACGTAAATTGGCTTCAATCAATTTCTGTTTAGCCAATTGGTCACCCTTTTCCATCCGTTTAGCCAATTCCACCTCTTCGTGAGGTTTCAGCAGAGCTACCCGACCAATCTCGCGCAAATATAATCGGACCGAATCACGAGAAACATCCTGCAAAGCTTCTTCCTTCACTTCCGCCTCATATTCCGCCGCCGACTGTAATAATTCCATTTCCGAGGGCGCCACCACATCTTTCAACTTTTCCTCACTCTCCATCATTTCAATACCCGCTTCCGAGAGCAAAGAATAAAATTCATCCAGCAGCTCAATATCATCTTCAATCGTCGGCAGGGTTTGCATGATTTCCCGCTGCGTGATAAATCCCTGCTCCCGCCCTTTGCTCACCAGTTCACTAACTTTATCGACATTGTCACCATAAATTTCCGTGGTTATCTTGGCCAAAATCTCGTCTTTAGACAACCCCACTTTCTTTTTGGCTCTTGATCTTTTTTTGACCGGCGTCTCTTCCACTTTGGTAATTGCTTTACTGGCTGGCTTCACCAAAGGCTTTTTCTTAACTATCACCGGCTTTGGCGGCTTTTTAACAATTTTCTTCTTAACTATTTTTTTAACTATTTTCTTCTTGGTTTTAACTTTCAATCTAGCTTTCTTGCCTACCGGCTTTTTTTTCAATTTCGGCTGGTTTTTTTTCTTTTTCAACTTTTTGGTCAAACTTTTTTTAGACGCTTTTTTCATAAAAATTATTATACAAACAACAACAAACCCTTGTCATACCAAAGGTTTTTAAAAAATATTCCTACTTATCGTTAATAATCAAGTCCTGCAACCTCCTAATATAGTCTTTTACCTTCTCCCGGTCACCACTTGATTCGGCCTCAACAATTGCCTGCTCCAGATTACCTTTCTGTTCATCTTTATTGGCCTCTTTTATCCGATCCGCCAACATCCCTATCTCTGTCAAAAGCATCTCCTTGTCAACCTGGTCATAATCCTTTTCCACCGTCATCACCAGCTGCTGCCATCGACTCAAATCTTCTCCCGACAAATCTCGAAACCAATCCCAGGTAAATTTCTGATTAGCATTCTTTTTCAATACTTGCATTATCTTTATCATTTTATCAGACAATATTTCGTCCTGCAAATCAAACTTCACCTCGCCAAACATATCAGCCAACAATATCAGCAACGCCACCAACCGTTCCTCATAAGTTATCTTTTTAACCGGACCAGCTTCTTTTTGCTGGCCGGCCGCCGCTCGCGGTTGATAAGAATTATATTTCTGCAACACAAACTGTTCATCCACACTCAAACGTTCCGCCAACTCCGAAATATAATGTCCCCGTCCAATTTCATCTTTGACTCGATAAATCAAAGGAATAATATTATCGGCTAGCTGGCTTTTATCTTTAGCGTTCTGTAAATTATGGCCAAAAGCCTGCAAAAAATACTCCACAAAACCCAACGCCCCGGTCATTGACTGCTGCCAACCAGATAAATCAGCCCGAATAAACTCGTCCGGATCTTTATATTTGCCCATATCAATCACTTTGACCATCAATCCCTCTTCCAAAGCCATCTCCGTCAAACGATAACCTGATTTACGCCCGGCTTCATCGTTATCAAAAGCCAATAAAATTGTATCCGCCAAGCGCTTGATTTGCCGCATTTGATAATTGGAGACGGCCGTACCCGAACTGCATACCGCCCAGTCAAAGCCAAATTGATGACAAGTGATCACATCCATTTGCCCCTCACAAATTATCGCTTCCCTTTTTTCCCGGATTTTATTCTTGGCCAGATTCATGGCATACCACAATCGACTCTTGTCAAACAAACTGGTCGCCGCCGTATTCAAATATTTAGGATTATCTTTTTCGTCCAACACCCGACCCGTAAACCCCACCACCCGCCCTCGCTCATTCCAGATCGGAAACATCACCCGCCCCCGAAACCGGTCCACCACGGTTCTTTTTTTGGTATACGAACCCAGCCCAACTTTAACAATCTGGTCCAATGAATACTTTCTCTTTGCCAAAAATGATGTCAAAGCCTCCCAAAGATTAGGCGCGAAACCAATTTTAAATTTAGCCACCGTCGGCTGGTCTAAACCTCTCCCAGCAATATAATCTCGAGCCACTTGACCCGATTTGCTCCGCAAAAAAGCCTGATGATAAAATTCCATCGCCACCGCGTTGATATCGGCCATGACCTGCTCTTGCTGCTTGTATTTAATAAATCCCGGATCTTTTTTTAACTCCACTCCCACCTTTTCAGCCAGTATTTTTAGCGCTTCATAAAAATCCACCCCTTCCATTTTTTGCACCATGGTGAAAATATCGCCGCCTTCGCCACAACCAAAACACCGCCAGATCTGTTTATCTTTGGCAATCATCAGCGAAGGCGTCTTCTCGCTATGCAACGGACAAATCGCCTTCATATTGCGCCCCGCCGGCCGGAGTGTCATGTACTCTTTGGCCAATTCGACAATATCGATCCGACTTTTTATATCTTCAATTTCGTTCACAAAAAATAATTATTAATTATTCATTAATTAATGAATTGTGCTAATTAACTATCCCTCATGTCATCCCCGACCGGAAGCGGAGCATAGCGGAGCGCTCCGGTTATCGGGGATCTCATCAATAAGGCGTTTATAATAAACTTGATGATGTCATCCCCGCTCAAGGCGGGGATCTCATCCAAGTAGATCATATTATTAATTCACACTACTCATTAATTAAGTCCATATCAATATTATCAAATACCTGATTAATAAAAAATAACCTCGAGATTAAATTAATATTATATTGATTTCACTTCCGACTTTTGTTCATTAACGTTACAATATTATCTTGTACAAATTAAAACACTTCATGACCAAATACATATTTGTCTCCGGTGGGGTAATTTCGGGTTTAGGAAAAGGAATTACCACCGCTTCCATTGCTCTACTACTAAAATCCAAAGGCATCCGCGTTACTTGCGTCAAATGCGACGCCTACATGAACGTCGACGCCGGCACCATCCGCCCACAGGAACACGGCGAAGTTTTTGTTACCGACGACGGCCTAGAATGCGACCAGGACATTGGCAACTATGAGAGATTTATAAACAGCGATCTAAAACGTGCCAACTACCTCACCAATGGCATGGTCTATCAAGAAATTATTCGCAAAGAAAGAGCTTTTGAATATGAAGGCGAAGACGTGGAAATTGTGCCCCATGTCCCCGAGGAAATGATCCGCCGCTTTGAAGAAGCCGGCCGGGTTAGTAAAGCTGAGGTAGTACTCATTGAAATTGGTGGCACCGTCGGTGAATATCAAAATATATTATTTATTGAAGCCAACCGTATCATGAAATACCGCCACAAAAACGACGTCATTCATGTCCATGTTGGCTATCTTCCTATCCCTTCTTTCCTGGGCGAAATGAAATCTAAACCCGTTCAAACCTCCGTCCGCACCCTGATGAGCTCCGGCGTCATGCCTGATTTCATCATCGGCCGCGCCGACACCTATATGGACGAACCGCGCCGCGCCACCTTGGCTCGCAACTGCAGTATCGACGTCGAAAACATCATCTCCAACCCCAACGTCGATACTATCTACCGCATTCCCGGTATATTCAAAGATCAACAACTGGATGACAAAATTATCAAAAAACTAAATCTTCAACCGAAAAAAAATGAATTTTCCACCTGGCACAATCTGATCAAGAAAATTGACGGCATCAAAAAAACAGTCAAAATCGCCATGGTAGGGAAATATTTCGACATTGGCAACTTTACCTTATCTGATTCGTATATATCAGTTATCGAAGCTGTCAAACACGGCGCCTGGGCCAACCAGGTACAACCGGAATTTACCTGGATTAATTCGGCCGATTTTGAAAAAAATCCCGCCAACGTCAAAAAATTAGCCGATTTTGATGGCGTCATCATCCCGCAAGGCTGGGGATCACGCGGCGTGGAAGGCAAAATTGCCGCTATCAGATACCTGCGGGAGAAAAAAATACCATTTTTAGGACTTTGTTTCGGTATGCAAATGGCCGTGATTGAATTTGCCCGTCATGTTTGCCGGCTCGACCAAGCCAACAGCGAAGAAGTTAATTCTCAAACCAAATATCCCGTCATTCACATTATGCCCCGTCAAAAAGAATATCTCGCCAAACATCAGTACGGCGGCACTATTCGCCTCGGCGCCTATCCCTGCGTGCTTCAACCCAAAACTAAACTAGCCGAATCATATCTTAAATATTCAACTGATAAATCAGCCACCAACCAATACATTGTCAGTGAAAGACACCGCCACCGCTACGAATTCAATAATAAATACCGCAAACAACTCGAAAAAGCCGGTCTCATTATTGCCGGCACCTCCCCCGACGGCGAGCTAGTCGAAGCCATCGAACTATCCAATAAAATTCATCCCTTCTTTGTCGGCGTTCAATTTCACCCCGAATACAAATCCCGCCCCCTTGCCCCCCATCCACTTTTTGTTAATTTTATTAAACACAGCCTTAAATAATTACAAATTAGAAATATGTCAGCCAACCAAACCCCTAATTCCAATCAAGCTTCTCCTTCCAAAAATAACACCATCTGGTGGATAATTGGCGCCTGTATTCTTATACCCGTTATCTTGGCAATACTATCCGCGATACTGGCTATCGCCGGCGGTTATTTTGTCAGCCAAAAGATAGTCCAGGAAACAACCAACAACCAACTCGACAATTCCTTTACCGATGAACTGGAGAAACTCGAAAAAGAACTGGAAAAATTAAACGATGATTCCGATCAAACCGATCCCAGTGTTGATAAAAATTCAATTGAAGAATCAAACCCATCGGGCACCATTGAAGGCAGCCTTTCTTACCCCTCTGAAGTTATTCCCGACATGACCGTTTGCGCTCAAGAGACCTCCGGTAATTTCAATGATATTTGCACTATTAATCTAATCGATGACCCCAAATACACCGCCGGCCGCGGCTACAAGTTAGTCGTCCCACCCGGCACCTATAACATCTATGCCTACTTGGGTGACTCAAGCTACAAAGCCTACTACAGCGAATTTGTCACTTGTGGCTTGGACATTGGTTGCCCCTCCCACGATTATATCGATATCGTTGTCGAAGACAGCGACCACTACCAAAACGTCGATCCCATCGACTGGTACGCCCCATAATAAATTATAAATAAATGAAAAATGTCACCTTTGCTCAAAGGTGACATTTTAAAATCCCCACGCCCACCACCGCCGCCGTCTCGGCCCGGAGAATATTATTATTAATTGACCAGAATTTAAATTTCTGATCGCTTAACCATTTTCTTTCTGTCTCGCTCCAGCCTCCTTCCGGACCAACCAATAACAAAATATTACCGGTAAAATCGGGCGGGATAACCCCGGCGCCACCATTATTGTAGGGGCGGGCCTGGCGCCCGCCCTGGGCGACCGCGAGGGTCGCCCCTACATCCATGCACACATTAATATTTTGATCATTTGGTTTATAATTCGTCATTTGTAATTCGTCATTCATTTTTGGTAAACGTACCCGGCCGGACTGCTCACTGGCTTCAACAATTTTTTTCTCCAACCTGGTCCGATTTTTAAAGATGTTAATTTGCGAATACTCGGTAATTAATGGTTGAAATTCATCTACCCCCAACTCCGTACATTTCTCGATTATCCACTCGGTTCGTTCATGATTTTTCAATAAACCAAATCCCAAAATTATTTTATTCTTTGTCTCTTTGACATATCTTTTATTGACTAATTGCAAATTTATCCCCGCGGTTTTGGGCACGGGCACCGTGCCCCTACCATTACCATGGGCTAATATTATTTCGTAAATATATTCCCAACCACTGCCATCAAACAACCGCAACACGTCACCCTCATTCAACCGCAATACCCGCCGCCATTGCTTAATCAAGCCAAAATCATTAATCAATAATAAATCTTCCCCCAATCCTTTTTTGATATAAAATCGATCGCTGTTTCCTCTCATATTTGGTTTATAATAATTACATATGCCTGTAAAAACTTTTGCCCAATTTATTAATCAACTTCCTCCATCCCGCCGCCAAAATATGTTTTTTATCCAAATTGGTGGTTTTGATGGTGTCTTTGATGACCCTATCCATCAATTTATTCAACCATACCACTGGTCAGGGATAATCATCGAACCCCAGCCGGAATACTACTCTCAATTAACCAAAAAATACCAACCACCACAAATAAAAATATTGAACCTGGCTATTTCCAATCATAACCAACCAGTCAAACTATATCGCCCCAAACAGGATACTCTCACCGAAAACTGGAAAAACTGCTTTGCCACTATGGCTCGCGATCGGGGCGATATTGGCCGGATGAATACCAATGAAATTGAATCGATCACGGTTCCCAGCCAAACATTCAATAATCTTATCCAAGATCATCATATTGACCAACTAAATCTACTCCAAATCGACACAGAGGGCTATGATTATCAAATTATAAAATCAATTGATTTTTCCCTGATTAAACCTGATATCATTCACTATGAACACCGCCACTTAACCACATCAGAAAAAAAAGACAGTCACCAACTACTTGCACAAGCCAATTACCAAATAATACCACTAGAGTTCGACACCATCGCCCACCAATAAACACAAACCTTCCACATGTGGTGTCTGCGGGTAAAGATCCCACCAGCTTGCTTCCACCAATCGATATTTTTTTGTTAAAACCTCCAGATCTTTCTTTAAAGTCAGTGGATTGCATGACATATACACAATTTTCTGTAAATCCATTTCCATTATCTCACTGGCTGCCTTTTCCAGTCCTTTACGTGGCGGATCCAAAACTAATGCATCATAATTCCTAATTCGTAATTCGTCATTCGTAATTATTTTTTCCACCTCTCCCACCACAAAATCAACATTGGTTATACCATTATCTATCGCATTTAACTTCGCCAACTCAATACTCTCCGCCATCAATTCCACCCCCAAAACTTGCTTCGCTTTTTTGGCCACCGGCAATGACAACGTTCCCACCCCGCAATACAAATCCAACACTTGATCATCGGCATCAATATATCCGACCAATTTAGTTATTAGACCATTCAACAATTCTATACTATTTTGAAAAAAAGTATTCGGCCCTATTTTAAATTTAAAGCTTGTCCTGGACACGGATCCAGGATTTAAAATTTTAAATTTTAAAAATTCTTCCCCCCACCACCGCCTCACCTCACCAAAATTGTCATCATTTAATCCATCATTGATCAGATGATATATTGAAACTAAATTACCCACTTTCGTACGGGCGGGGTTCTCCCGCCCTTTCTCACACAATTGCAGGCGGGAAAAACCCGCCCCGACAATATTATTTGTAATTTTTTCAATTAATTCATCCACCAAGGGATACAATTTCTCATCACTGGTCGTATTGACTATAACCATAAAATCATTTTTCTCATTGACCCGCACCGAAAGATATCGCCAAAATCCCGTTTTTGACTGCAAATCATACGGTATTAATCCGATCTTTATCCCCTCTTCATAGATTGATCTTAAAAAACCAAATATCGCCGGATCAATCAGATGACATTCATGTAAATCCACCACTTGATCAAAACGCCGCTTGCGCCGCAGGCCCAATCCCTGACTGGAAACAATATAATCCATCCGCGTCCGGTAACCATACTCCTGCCCGCCCTGAAATGATACATTTGTATCAGCCGTCAAATCACCAAACAGTTCCTTTAATTTTTTTTCCTTAACCTTAATTTGATCACCATAGGTAAAATCCTGATAGCTACACCCACCACAATCCAAAAAATGCGGACAGCGAGCCGGAACCTTTTGACAATTACTCAATAACTCAGCAATTAATTTGTTTTGAAAATGACGCTTTTTCATAAAAAAAATAGGAATTACGAATACGCTAAAAAATCTCACCCCTGAAAAAACAATTATTATGATAACAAAACCCGCCGTCGCTCAAGCTATGGCGGTCGAAGACGGAAGGGGAGGGATTCACCCTTTGATATTGATTTAAGAAAGAGGGGTGTAAATTTCGCATCCCTTTTATATAAACGGAAGGGGAGGGATTTGAACCCTCGATGACCTTGCGGCCATACACGCTTTCCAAGCGTGCGGATTAAACCGCTCTCCCACCCTTCCTTAAATTAATTACAAATGACAAATGGCAGATTACAAATCACGAATGACGAATTGAATTAGTCATATATCATTTATTTTAATTATATGGCTAGCCATAAAACTTACTATTATTAAATAGATCCATATTAACACCACCGACCAAACTTTTGCTGCCATTAATTAAAATAAATGATATATGACTAATTCAATTCGTCATTCGTGATTTGTAATCTGCCATTTGTCATTTGTAATTAATTATCCGGCAGTGAACTAATATCGGCAAAAATAAAATCGATCCACTTCTTATAATTGGGTCGCGCTTTTAATTCTGGCGGTTGTTGTCCCTCATCAACCGGCATCTCATTCATATCAACTGGAACAATCGCCACACTTTCTCCCGGTTTTTTTAAATTCAAATACCGTCTGGCCTCCAATTCCGCAAAGGTCTCAGTCTTATAATACTCCAAAAGATACTTTAATTCCTCATTTTTCTGTTCAATAGTTTTATTTTCCGTTTCAATCTTGGCAATTTGTTTTGACTGATAGTAATTGGCCAAAGCCTCCCGTCCCGTCAAAAATATCATATAGCCAGCCACTATCATCAATGAAACATTAAAAAGCCGCGACCGCAAAAAAGTACGGTAGTCAAAAAAAGATTTAACCGCCGGCCCATTCCCCCCTCGCACCGTTCGCTTGATTACCCGTTTATTTGTCCGTTTGGCTTTCTTAAGAATACCATCCAACCAACTGGACTTCTGCTTCATCCGCCCCGTCCGTCGTTTCCTTTTGCCAATTTTAGAAAATAATCTCATGTTAGAAATTAGGAATTACAAATGATAAATCCCGACCCTGATTCTCTCACTCGCTGTATCATAATTGGAGATATCGATACCAGTATAATAATATTTTAAAATCCAGTCATAAGTTTTGCCCTCTTTTTCCGCAAACATCTGCGCCCCTAAAGCACTCATACCTACGCCATGACCAAGCAAACTCATCCCCGCTGTATAAGGATCGTCAACTGACACACACCAGGCCACGTCACTACCCCACACCTCTTTGTAGCTGCGAGTGCGGCCATCGGCATGTGAAAAATAGGGTGTCACGACTACATTATTGTTATATGTCACCACTTTACCAACTGTATCGGCAGCTGCCTCGGTCACCTCATCATTGCGCTGTTCAAAGCCATAGCCGCGATAAACCTGGTCATCACCATTTCCGTTGACGCTATTGTACAGATCAACATAATTTTCCGGATGACGTCCCCCACGGTTATGATGATAAATCACGTAAGTTCGCTCAGCAATCGTCATGGCTTTTAAAAATTCTGTCGGTGAAGAGTTACCCGTCTCCGCCACTCCCGCCACATAATCTTCCAAGGGTAATTCATTGATCACCCACAATTGATTGGTATTGGTCGAATAACGCACCTCAATCGTATCCCGAAATTTATTATCATTGAGACTGCTATTCCATGATTTAATATCGTTATATGAAACTACCTCCATAATCGCCCCATTTTTACCCGTTAGCCGCACATAGTTACTAGTACTTTTAGACCCACCCGGCCAAGTTATTTGATAATTGCCACCAGCATATTTGACATTAACTTTTTGCCCTGAACTCAAAGTGGCCAAAACACTGCCCGTTACCCCATCTTTCACATCAAAATTACCATCGGCCGTCACTACCACCGCATCCGACACCCCCGCCAAAACCATGTTCCAGGCCACCCCCACCCCGCTAAACCAGAAATTGTCATTGGCCACCAAATTAAAATGTTCATTATGCGTCCCCAGAGCTACTGTCTCCCCCGGAGATACCCGAAATTTAAAAGTCGCGTACTCACCCGGCGCCACACTACTCTCCTGCATTGCAATCCGATGACTATTGAGCCAATCACTCGTCATAAAACCGCTATTGCGGTCATTGGGTTGGCTAGTCGCCAACTGGACCACGTTACTGCCACTTTTTTCCCATGTCGTTTGGCCAATATTTTTGTATTTCACTGTTAAATATTCTTCCGCTTCCTCACCGACCACAAAAGTCGGATTTCCAGTTTGTTCAATCAACTTAGCCGCCCAACTATCGCTAACCGCATCATCATCCGAAGAATCATCATTGGCCGCGTTCGCTACTTCAAACATCCAATACACCCCCTGATCGCGCAACCAAGATACATTTTCTACCACCGGCCGGAAATATTCATAATAAACACCCGTTTTAGTTGGAGCCTTAACCGTAAAAGAAAAACGACCCGTCTCGCCCGGCTTAACGCTGGTTTGTTCCAAAACCAACCGATTGGTAGAAAGCCAATCAGTATCGACAAAATTACTATT
This sequence comes from Patescibacteria group bacterium, assembly GCA_041648895.1. Classification (GTDB taxonomy): domain Bacteria; phylum Patescibacteriota; class JAHJAL01; order JAHJAL01; family JAHJAL01; genus JBAZOB01. Next base: position 36,590 of record JBAZOB010000001.1, on the reverse strand, counting down.
TCTATCAATTGGATTGGCGGTACCTAAATGAACCGCAAAATCACCGTTCTGATACCAAGTCGCTACCCCATCATTAACAAATTCCACCCACACTTCTCGACTCTCGCCCGGAGCCAAAGTTAAATATTTACTTTGACCATTCCAAGTCGAATCATACATCCACGGCTCGGGCACCACACACCCGCTTGACTGAACCACGCTATCCCGACTCATACACATGTCCTCATAACCGGCCGCCCCGATCACCCGCCATTCCCAATATAAACCGACATCATTTAACCAAGATACATTCTCCGCTACCAATCGAAAATATTCTTGATAAACACCCGAGTTATATGGAGCCTTAATCTTAAACTCAAAACGAGCCGTTTCACCGGGATGAATCACCGATTGCTTCATCTCAATCCGATTACTGGTTAACCACGAAGTATTATCATAAAAAGAACTGGCCCGGTCTAGATTTTTCGCCGTTCCCAAATGCACCGCGTTCTGACCAGTTTGCCGCCAATCGGCACTACCGGTATTTTTAAACTCCACCCACACCGTCTGTTCCTCACCTTCTGTCATGGTCAAATACTCACTTTGCCCTGTCCACTGCGCCTGATAATCAGCCGCCCGCACCATATTCAAATTTGACATTAGCATGGTTAATATCAGCGCTAAAAACAAAATATTCTTTTTCATACAACTTTTTAATTACAAATTATGCGCCCAAGGCGCATCCGCCTCGGGCGGACGAATTACAAATTTTAATCTGATAAATTATTCTATATTAATTCTATCAAAGTAAGCTTAAAACAAAATAAAAACTGTAAAAATACAGTTTTATATAAAAACTAATCCACAATACCCCTAAATCACTTAGCTGATTACTAAACTTTACCTAGCCAATATTTTTCTTCATGTATTTTGAAATCTCTTTTTGAAACTGTTCTTCCAGCTTCTGATCACGTTGATATTTCTCAAAATACATCTCATAATCCTCATCAGCAGGACGTACCACCTTCATGCCATCTCCAATCATTCCTCCTCCCTCGACCCTTATCGGCACATATAACTCATTATCTTTACCTTTTGAAATCATTATCATTTTATTATCCTCTATTGCGAATTATTTTTTATTATTTCTTTCATTTGGCCATGCCACTGTTCATCATATCTTGCTACAAAAAGTTTTTTTGGCAACTTAATATAATCAGCAAAAGACTCAGCAAAAAACTCATCAACTCCCGCTTCACCTCCCGGACCTCCCTGTTTTAAATAATCACCAAGATTATCATATAAACGTTCATGAGCTTCAATAATTTTTGGGTTGCCAGTCGAATCAAACAAATCAATTACTGCATGACCGTATTCATGTAAAACCGGGCTCGTACTAGCACCCATCCCTTCGCCAGCATATACTATCTTATTAACAGGATCATAACATGCTTTGACACCTGACATATTATCTTGATCCCACCCCCTGGGTTTACCCTCGAGAAGCCTATTATTAGACAATCCGGGAACATCTGTATTACCAATGACCACATTAACCCCACCTTCTTTTAAATTGTCTATCAGTTTTTTGGGCATCATATCAATATCTGCTAGATAACCCTTAACTTCTCCACTTTGTAAGTCATCAATGCTTAGCAAATTCGCTGACCCAGACTCTAACTTGGGGCGGCCTGGGTCCAAAATAACTTTTCCTTTTTCCTTAAGAACATTATATTCAATTCCATCAATCATAACTGTCGAATTATACACCACCGGGAATTTTTCCCCATAAGTACGCGGCTCGATTTTCACTATTTTACCAAATTCATCATAATATTCCTTAGCGCCTGTGCTAGGATTATAGTACCAATTATCATATTGCATAACATCTTCCATCACTTTTCCACCCTTTTCTGTTACCTCCTCATCAACCGTTCCCAATAATTCATCCAATACTGGATCACTATTCTTTACATCATCGGATTTATAATTAATCTCCTGAGGTTCCAAATCCTTAACCATCTCCTTGCTATCAGTCAACGCATCATCAACTTTTATAGCCGCTTCCCCCATCTCATCATTTATTTTTCCTTTATTTGACTTAAGCAAATTACTAATCGGTTTAGTCAAAAATCCTACAACTTTTTTCTGCGTTCCAACGAATCCTTTGTTCAGTGCCTCATACATTAGTCCGATTTTTCCACCTTTAGTTACCAACTTTTCTTCCGCTTTCGCGACAGTTTTGCTCACTTTATCTGCTAGCTTGTTTGATGGATTATACAACATGCTAGCCGTCTCTACCGCCGATTCAGCACCTGATTTTGTTCCGACTAAATAACTCTCTTGTGTCTGTCTCGTATCTTTGATTTCAACATTAGATTTTTGTATACCGCCTATCGCCTCCATCAATCTTTCTTGTCGTTCCTGAGGCAGTGACTTGATATATTCTATCTCTTCCGTTGATAATTTCTCTCCTTTGCCTACTTTGACCAGCAAGTAATTTTCCACACTTTCGCCCCCGGCAGGATTTACTAAATCTTCCTCTTCCACTTTGGCTGTTTCTAGTATCTTTGGCACTACTACTTTCTTACCCCCAAGTTCAATCCCCTTCATCACCAAATATCCAACTCCCCCCATCGCTGCCACTTGCACACCTTCTATTTCTGCTTGAGTCAAAGCCTCATTATATGTCTCCTGCGCCCCTTTCTCTTGTGAAGTAATTCCAACTTGTGATTGAGATTTGATAAGACCTGTCACTGCTTTATACCCCTGCGGATCATTTTCTCTTAAATATTGTAATTGCTCAGGCGTCACTGATCCTTTTTCTTGCATATCTGTCAATATATGCTTTCGATAATCATAATCAACATTGTCTAATTTATTGACATATTGATTCTCATCCCACGCCGATTCGATTTTTTTCTTACCAACATCTGCGCTTTCAATCATCATTTGGCCACTCTGCACCACCTTATTCCCCGCCGACGCAATATCATAGTCACCATCATCTTTCACCGGGGTATCTAAATTACTTACTTCCGATACTTCCTTTTTTCCCTTGGCAAAATTAATCATATTTCGCCCAACATTGGATATCTTATCCGCTGACGAACCAATCTGATTATTCTGGTTTTTATCGACTTGCGCCATTTATTAAATTATCATATTCATTTAAATTAGCATTACTGAAAAATCAAATTAAATTATCAATTTCAGTTCTATTACTTCCGGAAAACTGCACGCCACCTTGCCCCCACAAAAGCCTTTGAATAACTCAAAAATCTCATCGGCTACCTCACCCTTACGAGTATTCTCGCGCTTGAACTGTAATTTTCCCGCCTTGTCCAAACCAGCCACCATATCACCCACCCAGGTATAATATGAATCAAAAAAATCATTATGCCTGACAATATCATCATTGAGTCCCCACACACTAATCCGCAACACTTCATCTGCTCCCATTACCCTCGATTCATTGAAACTGAACCACTTTTGCCCCATCTCATTGGGCTGCTCTTCAAAATAATCATCCAGCAAACAATCAATATCTTTCAATTCCTGCCGCATAATCTCCACCACACTTTCTTTGACATCTTTTCGCATAACTTTATTTTTTGTTTTAATATTCTTTTTCATTTGTTATTAATTTAATTACAAATTATTATCCAAGGATCAAGTTTCAAGTATCAAGGATTAAGTATTTAATACTTGATACTTCTTTACTCCACATTGATATCCCAATAAATTCCTAAATCATCCATCCACTGCATATTATCCGCCACCGGTCGAAAATATTCCCGATACGAACCCGGCTCATCGGGAGCCGTGACCACCACTTCAAAACGGACGCTGTCACCCGGCGACACCGCATTTTTTTTCATACTGGCCGCCCGATTATCACTGATCCAATACCCGGGTGAATAAAAAATGCTGGCTCGATCGGGATCACGATCAGTCGCCAAACGAACCGGCGTATCACTATCTTTGGTCCAAACCACGTTACCGGTATTTTTTAATTCCACCCACAATCTAGCTTTACGACCACTGGATAAAGTGATTGGATTTTCACTTTGTTCCACAAACAGAGCCATATATTGCGACTCCACCACTTCAATTTGGATATACACCCCCTGGTCTTCCATCCAGGTTACATTTTCCACCACCGGCCGGAAATATTCCTGATACACCCCCGAACTATTATTGCCCGCCTTCAAGGTAAAACGAAAACGAGCCACTTCTCCAGGTTCCACGCTCCATTGACTCATTTCAATCCGATTAGCCGAGAGCCATCCACTATCTACCACGGCCAAAGCGCTATTTCTGTCTTGAGGATTGGCCGTCCCTAAACGAACTGGATAATCGCTATCTTTATACCAAGGAGTTTTACCAGTATTTTTAAAATCAATCCAAACAGATTTTTCCTCACCCGGGTACAAAGTCAAATGATCAGTTTGCGCCACCCAAGCCGAATGATACCAATCAGCTTCGACGACGCTAGTATCGGAATCATTGATATCATTGGTATTATTGTCACTATCGTTATCGTCATCAATTATTTGGTCATTTTGATTATCAATATTGCTATCTTCACCCGAGTCCACACTACTCTTTTGATTATCGATATTCACTGAAAATTCAGTCCCACTAATCAAACCATCCGGACCCAGCAAGGCAAATTTTTCCCCATATTGACCAGCCTGATCGATCCCGAAGAGTGGCAAATCAAATGTCGCCTCATTACCCGACATCACCGTCACCTGATTCATTGTCCCCACCACTTCAACACTATCCCAGTCCGGAGTGGCAAAACCACTGCTCCGCGGATATGGATCAACCGGCACCAACTCTACTTCCCCTCTTTGTTTTAACCACACCGCTGAACCAGAATTTTTGTAAGTCACCACCACTTTTTGTATTTGGCCTGATTTTAAATCTAAACTTTTTTGTGACTGATGTACCAATTGTGCCTGGTAAGTCTTGGCTGGTAAAGTATTCTCACCCTGGCTAGCCGCAATTGCTACATCCGGCAACATGGCATACAAAACATCGCCTGGACATTCAGTCGGGTTAACATCACGGTGCCCCGCCACCACCGGTACATTATTACCTTCAAAATTATGCTTGGTGGTTAAATCCAAATCACCTTGATACCCAATATATTCGACTAAATTTATTAAGCCGTCCATACTTTGACTGGCCGGAGCATCTTCACTATAGTTCCCAATAATCGCAATTCCCACACTACCATAATTGTTACCCGAAGAATGAGCCGCTACCACTCCGAAGCCACCTTCCCGGCCCTCATAAATATTGCCATCTTGATCAATAATATAGTTATAACCAATATCTCCCCAGTCTTTCTCCACCGCGTGAAAATAATATATACCCCGCACTACCGCCGCCGGATCCAAAGGTGAATTATTACTACCAGCGGTATGATGAACCACAATCTGCTCCACTGGCGCGTATTCTTTATCATCCCAAGTCATGATCGATTCATCGGCCCCCCACTCACTACGACTAATAACATCAACTCCCGTACTACCCGAAACTCGAGCCATCAGACTACTCCAGCCCTTTTTAACTAAAGCCAATTTATCATCGGGATCAATCAGTACCAAATCAACATCATATATTTCCGGAGTTAAATTAACATCGTCGCTCGACAAAACCAGTGAATATTGAGCATATTTTGATTTCTTTTCCAATAAAATCGGCACTTCCGTCACATCTTTGTTCTGCTCATTTGATAGCTTCTCCAAATCCAAATCATACCACTCCGACCAAGTACTACTATCATTACTAACTCTAACTTTTCCCACCACCTTTGTCCCCGCCGGAATCTTGGCTGACAACTTGGCCGCGATCATCCAGAAAGAACGCTTGGCTTCCCGCGCGTCCGAAACATAGGAAAAAATATTTTGACCCGTTGGAATAGTCAAAGTTGAAGTTTGTTCACCCGCGTCACCCGACCAGTCGGTCGACAGCACGTTGGCTTCTTTCAACACAAAATCAGTATCCTGCAATCTGTCCACCTTAACCTGACCAATATTATCGGCATAACCGAAAGCAAATATCCCCAAAAAAAGTATCAGCAGTACCATCAATAAACTGGCCATTCGCGCTGACCAAACAAAAAACCACGATTTCTTCTCCTGTTCGGCCGCCCACCCCTTACCTGAAGAATATTCTTCGCTAAAAGCTTCCATAATACTTTTGTTTTTCATATCTAATTTATATTTTTGTTTTATTGTAAAATCTATATATTGTATCAATATTTGATGATTTTGTAAATGGATAAATAATAAATTACGAATTAACGAGTTATATGAATTAATCTCTTTATCTGTCATCCCCGCCTTGAGCGGGGATCTCATATGTAACGTATATATTGCAGTCTTGATAATGAGATCCCCGCTCAAGGCGGGGATGACATATGTAGGTGGATCAAGTTATTAATTAACACCACTCGTTAATTCATAATTCGTAATATATTATTTATCCATTTAACAATTTAATCATTGTCGATTATAATAAAAGATGAATTCAACAATCATATTTATTAGAGGGCACAAATATGAAACAGACTGAAGAAAAATCAAGTACGCTAAAAACCTTACAAAAACTACTTTCCGCCAATTGGAATCCCAGCCAATTCAAATCCGACCAGACCAGCAATCACCAATCAGACGATGATGAAGAAGGACAATTGATCGTCGACATGTACGAAAAAAATAATAGCTATTACATTATCGCTCCCGCCGCCGGCGTGGTCGCCGACGATATTGAAATTGAACTCAACGACGATTTTATTGCCATTCGCGGCAAAAGACAAAAAGACACCGATCTGGACGATCGAATCTACCACCTGCAAGAATGTTACTGGGGGTCTTTCACGCGCCAAATTAACTTCCCCACCTCCGTCGATTCCGAAAATGCCGCCGCCACTTTCAAAGACGGCATGCTTACCATTTGCGTACCCAAAGCCAAGTCGGTACAAACAAAAACGTTGAAAATCAAAACCCTTTAACCAATGAAAATAAAAAAAGCCATCATCCCCGCCGCCGGTTTTGGCACTCGTTTTCTGCCCGCCACCAAAGCCATGCCCAAAGAAATGATCCCGGTGATCGATAAACCGGTTATTCAATATATTGTCGAAGAAATCGTTGACGCCGGTATTGAAGAAATTCTGATCATTACCGGCCGCGGTAAAAGAGCCATTGAGGATCATTTTGACCAGTCTTTCGAACTCAACTACACCCTCAAACAAAAAGGTAAAGAAAGTTTATTGAAAGAATTGCAGCGCATCGAAAAACTAGCCAATATCCACTACATCCGTCAAAAAGAAATCCTCGGTCTCGGTCACGCCGTCTTGCAAGCCCGCACCTTTGTGGGCAACGAACCGTTCGCCGTTCTCTATGGTGATGATCTCGTCCAATCCAAAAAATCTTGCATCGGTGACATTTGTGAACTGTACGAGCAATACCAAACCTCCGTCCTGGCCGTCGTCCCCGTGCCTCATGATGAAACTAATAAATATGGAATAATCAAAGGCAAAAAAGAAAAAGATATCTATTTTGTCGAAGACATCATTGAAAAACCCGACCCGGCCCAAGCTCCATCCAACCTGGCCAGCATCGGCCGTTTAGTTCTGGAGCCGGAAATATTTTCCATCTTGGCTAAAACCAAACCGGGTATCAACAATGAAATTCATCTGCCTGACGCCATGCGTATTCACAATCAAATCAAATCCTACATCGCCACTCCCATCAAAGGCAAATGGCACACCACCGGTGACCCCCTCAACTACCTCCAAACCACCGTCGAATTCGCCCTCGACCGGCCTGACCTGAGAAAAGACTTTGTTAAATATTTAAAATCGTTAAAAATATAATGAACCAACTAAAAAAACTCCCCCAACTATTAATTCTCACCATTTTTCTCGCCGCCACCACTCTCTCCGGTTGTGAGCAAGAGAATACCACTCCCCCCGATCCACTCTGTCCCACCAAACCCTGCCCCACCGAAGTCAACCTCACCGTCTGGCGGCTTTTTGATGATCGCGAAACTTTGCAAACTACGATTGATGCTTATAGTAAATTATGGGATAAACAGTCCAACACCACCATCAACATTGAGTACAAAAAAGTTGATTTCAATAATTACGAAGAAAAACTGATTAAAGCCCTGGCCGCCGGCAAAGGACCGGACATTTTTCAAATTCATAATGACTGGCTACCCAAATACTGGGAAATCATCTCCCCCATTCCCGAGGAAATCATGACTGTCGATAAATACCAAGAAACATTTGTCCCGGTCGCTGCCGAAGATTTCATTTTTCAGGAAAAAGCCTATGCTATTCCCCTCTATGTAGATACCTTGGCGCTTTTCTACAATGAAGAGTTACTCAAAGATCAAAATTATTTTTCCCCTCCCGCCACCTGGGAACAACTCGAAGAATACTCCCAAACCTTAACCGTTAAACAAGGCAACAATGTTGATCTGGCCGGTATTACCATGGGCACCGCCAACAATATTAACCGCGCCTCCGATATTTTATACGCCCTGATGCTACAAAATGGGACTGTCATGACTTCACCGGACAACACCACCTCTTCCTTTGCTCTACCCACCAAGACTCCCACCGGCGAAAATTTCTATCCGGGTGAAAGTTCACTTGATTTCTACACCAGTTTTGCCGATCCCGCCAACACCAACTACACCTGGAATCCATCCATGTTGGGTTCAATTGAGTCCTTCGAAAAAGGACTTAGCGCCATGACTATTAACTATGCTTATCAAATACCAATTATTGATAAATTCAAAGACCCCGACGTCCATTATGAAGTCACCAACCTGCCCCAACTTTTTACCACTGACGACCCGGTAAGCTACGCCAACTATTGGGGAGAAACGGTTAGTTTACAAAGTAAAAACGCGGCTTGGGCCTGGGATTTCCTCAAATATACCGCCGAAAACGGCATATATACCACTCGCACCAAAAAACCAACTTCACTTAAATCCACCGCCCAAAGCTCCAGTATTATCTTCGACAGACAAGCCTACTATGCCAAATCCTTCTATAAAATTGACGCCAACCGCGTTGACGCCATTTTTACGCAAATGATTGACGACGTGGCCATCAACAACATCCCCTCCGAAGAAGCCATCAATAAAGCTCAAAATGATATTTCCGACATTATGCTCAAGGCCAAAGAAGAACAATTATGATCAATTTACTCTACCAAAGTCTAACTTGGCTGGCCGTCGATGGTAGCGTTGACGTCCGCGCTCCCATCAATGAAAGCACCAGCAACTACACTTCTCTGGCCGATTATGTCAGTGATTTTTATATCTATGCCATCTGGCTTATCGCCGCTGTTTCGATTATCATGATAGTAATCGGTGGTTACACCATGATTATTTCCCAGGGCAATCCCGACATGATCAACAAAGGCCGCGGCACCATCATCTCCGCCCTCGTCTCCCTGGCATTATTGGTACTTGCCTACACTGTCCTCCGCATCATTTCCCCCCAAATCATCAACAACCCCGCCCCCACCAGCAGCACAGTTGAAACGGATAATCGCGATCGACACGAAATTATCGAACATGGTCTAGAACTATAAAATATCTTTTTTCTCAAACATCAGTAGTATCTAATTCTTCATTCTTAATTTATGCCGTCTATCCAAAAAAAATCCCTACAACTAATATCAACCCTCGGACTTCTAATCTCCTCCCTCCCCCAAAAAGTATTCGCCCGAGACTACATCAAAGATTTTACCAGTGGACTTGATATTAACTATGACGGTAATCTATTCGAAATGCTCGCTCCCATTCTTCTGCGTATAATCGGCTTCGCGCTTTCCCTGGCCGGCTTTGTCGCCATTGGCTTTATTATCTACAGCGGTTACCTTTTAGTCACCGCCCAGGGCAACGAACAACAAGTCGAACAAGGCAAAAAATCTCTCGTCAACGCCATCATTGGCTTTATCATTGCCCTTTCCGGCGTCGTTATCATCAGCACCATCCAAACCTGGATCGGGGTGGGACAATAATTTTATGAAAAATATCACCAAAAAACTCCTACCATTTACCTCCACCATCGGGTTGTTAATAACATTCCTCCCCCAAAAAGTTTTGGCCGCCGACAATCTGAAATTATTCGGCTTCGACTTCGGCCATGAAGCCCAAAAAATCACATTTGAAGACATTCTGCGTTTTGTTATCTATATCGGTAGTAACTTGATCGGTCTGGCCGGATTGGTCGCCGTCATATTTATTATTTGGGGAGGCATCAAACTAATCTACAGCAAAGGCAATCAAGAACAAGCCACCGCCGCCAAAAACACCCTGACTTGGGCCATCATTGGCTTCGTAGTCGCCATCATCGCCTACCTCATTGTCCAAACCTTCCTCCAAGAAATCACCACGGTGGATTTAGATAGGGTAAATTATTAATGACTATAAGTATTATTAATATTCAGGATGGCAAACTAAATTTGTAATTTGTAATTAATTATCGATAATGAACCAAATATTCAAACCAATCACCTTTACCGCCGCTGATGACATCATGCAACAATTAAGAAGTCTCCTCCCCGATCGCCTTAATCCCCTCAGTAATTTTGCCTCGGTCGAAGAGTTAATTTTTGCTCTCTTCACCTGGGCCTACTACTTTGCCGGCCTGATCATGATTGCCTACCTGATTTTTGGCGGCTACAAATATATCACTTCCGGCGGTAACGAAGAAAAAATCAAAGAAGGACAAAAATCTATCACCAATGCCATCATTGGCTTTGTCATCGTCCTCGCCGCCGCTACCATTTTGGAAACGCTGAAACTCGTATTAGAAATTGAACAATAACTTCTTTGTCATCCCCGCCTTGAGCGGGGATGACACAACAGAAATTAACACACCATCTATACCATTTGTAATTTGTAATTATTCATAATATATTAATAATTGACCAGCGAATATTTCCCTCATGAAAAAAATAAACCACACAATCCTGTCTTTTATTTTTACCAGCCTGGTCATGTGGCATCCACCAAAAATATTGGCTGCCCCACCGGAAATTAATGTCGTTACCCCCGACAATCCCCTACCTTTTGACAATGCTGTCGACCTGATAATGGCCATCATCAATTACGCCCTGAGTATCGCCGGCCTCGTTTCCGTTGTCTTTATTATCCTCGGCGGGTTTCAATACATTACCTCCGCCGGCAACGAAGAAACCCACAAAAAAGCCACCAAAACCCTCACCTTCGCCGTCATTGGCCTCCTGGTCGTTTTCGCCGCCTATGCCATCAAAGTTTCCATCGAAAACGCCATTAACTATCAATCAAGCACCTGGCCCTTTTAATTTGTAATTATTAAATAATTTTTTGGAGTAAAAACTATGAGTAAACTGGCCAAAAAAATCAGCGCCGCTGGTTTGACCGCCTATACAATGGTCTACTGCACACTAGCTGCCAATGCCGCCACCGCCACCAGCACTTTTATGGGTTTCAAAGGCACGGCAGAAACATTTGCCTTCACTGTTATTAACTACATCCTGGGCGCCGCTGGTTTGGTAGCCGTAATCTACCTCATTATTGGCGGTTTCAACTACATTACCGCCGGCGGTAATGAAGAACAAAATAAAAAAGCCACCAAAACCTTGCTCAACGCCGTTATTGGTCTAGTTGTTATCTTTGCTGCCTACGCCATTGTTGTCACAGTTCAAAATGCTCTGCCCGGAACAGAACTAATAGATACAGTTGTAGATGAGAATCAGTAACGCGAAGCCCCTCTGCCAAATTAAGAAGTAATATTATATCATGTTGCCACCAATAAATTCGCTCGCCGATTTTCTTGCTCAAACGCCGTGGCCAATACTTGCCCTCAATTTTGCTGATCAATTAAAAAAACTCAATCCACTGGACGAAAATGTGACTATCTATGATTTTCTCGGCACATTGATCAATGTGGCCACTGTACTGTCCGGACTAATTGCGGTCGCTTTTGCCATCATTGGTGGCTACAAATACATCACCGCCACCGGCAATCCAGAAGAATCCAAAAAAGCCATCAGTACCATCACCTGGTCAGTCATCGGCCTCATCCTGATCGTCTCTGCCAGCCTGATCGTAAGTTACATTATTGATGAAATCCGACGAGGGTAGTAATAAATAAGCACATATTTTTCATTACAGTCTCCTTAAAAACAGGAGACTGTTTTTATTGATAAATAAAATTACAAATTAATGAGTAGTCTGAATTAATCTCTTTATATGTCATCCCCGCCTTGAGCGGGGATCTCATCATCAAGACTGTAATAAACGCGTTACATATGAGATCCCCGCTCAAGGCGGGGATGACAGGGGAAATGACTAATAAGTACAACCCATTAATTTGTAATTATTCCCCCCGCTTGTTAATATATAATCTATTTAATTGAAAATAAGGTAATTTAAAAATCATAAACCTTGACAGATAGGGAAGAAATTTGGTACAATATTATGATTTATTCATTGTAGCCATCTCTATAATGTCGTCAATCCTACTCAGTAGTTTTTATGCCATTGGTTACCTGGCGGAAGATTCCAATCTCAGCAAAATCCTGCTGCGATTTGCTGAGATGTTTGACATCGAAGATTTAGAACACATTTCCTCCCTGGCCCAAGCCATTGCCCAACAAATTATCAGCTGGCTCAGTATCCTTGGCACCTTCTCCAAACTGGCCGCCAATGTGGTGGAAAATTCACAGTACGTCAGCCTGGAAAACAACCAGCTGGAAACCGGTTGGGGTTACGCCATTTTCTTTGTCAACATTATCGCCATATTTGTCCTGATTGCCATTGCTCTGGCCAACGCCCTGCGCCTGAACATTGAAACCTATGCCATCAAAAAAACTCTGCCTGCCCTGATTGCCGGCTTCATTATTGCCAACTTTAGTCTATTGCTCTGCAAAGCTCTGCTCGATGTTGGCGACTTGATGATTGTTGAACTCAATACCATCTTCGGCGGAGATATCATCAACAAAGTACTAAATACGACCATCGGTATTGACTTAAGCGGTACCAATACCAACATGCTCAATGCTTTTATCGACCGTTTCAGCTCCACCGATCTAAATACCATCGTATTGGCAGTAAACAACATCGGCGACGAAGCCGAACTGGCTGAACTGAAACTGATCATCAATTTACTTATCGCCGCCTTTTTTTACTCTTTGCCCTGTCTGGCCATTATCGTCCTGGCGTTTGTCAGCATCATCCGCAATATCATCCTGTACATTCTGATCGTCCTGGCCCCACTGGGCATTATCTTACTTTTCTTTCCCCCCTCCAAAGCCATTGGCGAAAAATGGCTCAACTACTTCCTCACCTGGAATTTTATCCTGCCCATTATATTTTTTATCCTCGGTCTCTCGACCATTTTTTCTCCCACTGTCGACGTCAATGACAATGATTTTACCCAAACAATTGTCAGCTACATGTCCGGCATTTTTGTCCTTTTATTCGCTATTTTTATCCCCCTATCCCTTTCCAGCTTCGGCCAGCAAATCACCAGCTACCTGATGATGGCTCCGCTCTACGGACAAAATCCCCTCCGCGCCGTCACCAATCTACTCGGCGGCAACAATCCCATGACCCGTGGTATTGGCGGGGGCGTGCCCCCACAATCAACCGGAACTGTCGCTCCTCCCCCAACTTTCCCCCGCACCGCTTTAACAAATATTGATGAACAAGGCAACTATATTGGCCCCACCGGCGGCGGCACTTCGCTCGCCAACCAAAACACTCCCGAAACCCAGTCAAATAAATTCATCGCTGGATTTAATAAAACTGAAAAAGAAGCTGAGGTAATGACCGAAGAACCACAAAATAAAAACCAAGACCGCAATAACCCTCTCACCAGATCTTTCCAGGAATACCAAAAACGGCTCAACGCCTGGCGCGAAAAAGCTAAACAAATTGGCGCGGAAGCCCAGAGAAAAGATAAAACCCAAGCATCAAAAAATAAAATAAGTCCTCTTGCCGCGGGCAGTGCCGGAGGTGCTGGCAATACTGGCAGCGGCGGTGGCGCCGGCACTGGTACCGGCCAAAAGATTGAATGGAAAGGCAACGAATTAAGTCAAAAAATGGGCGTGGCCGTTGACCAGCTCACCAGTGGCACTCCCCCTCAATTCAATGTCGCCAGTTATGTTTCCGACCGCTCCACCGTTGCTGCTCTGGCTGACGCCAAAACTCCGGCCGAAACCAATAAAATCATTCAATCTATCCCCGTCGAAGTTCGCAACCAATATGACTCCAACATTAGCGCCGCCAATATCACCACCGGTGAGGGTGTCAAACTCCAAAGCCTCAATGACCTGGTCAGCTACAACCGTGATATTCAATCCAAAGGTTCTCAACAAGCTACTCAAATTATTAAAAACAACCCTAATATTAGCGCCGATAACGTCCGCGGCATCATGACCAGCGTCCGCAATGGCGACATCAAGGCCGCCATTGACGCCGCCTCTAGCCCCGAACTCAAACAACTCATCCAACAAGGCCAGCAAACCAACAATAACTATCAAACCCTAACCACTCTCAACCAGATCACCACTCAACTTACTTCTAGCCAAAACATTTCCACCACCGTCCAAAAAGGCCTCGACGCCACCCCATCCTCCGCCCCATCTTCCGCCACCACCGCCACCTCCACTCCCCGCCCCGTCTCCACCACCATCCCCAAATACAACACCGTTCCACCAATCAATACCGCGTAATTAAATAATTTTTTTCATAAAAATAATATTTATATAAAATATGGAACATTTGTTAGACCTATCGACAATTCAATCATCTTTTTCCCAAGCCATACATATAATCTCAGCTACTCCAACCATGAAAGACTACTTTCCCGATCAAGCCGCAGCCGGTGGTAGTTGGTGGCAAGATACACTTGTCAACGGTATCTTCACTCTAGCCGCTCTAGTTTTTCATATTCTTTATTGGCTAACAAACGTTGCCATCAGATTATTAGATGGGACCTCACACATCGACACCAGCATAACCTCATTTCAAACTGGCTGGCAATATTCTATATATTTCGTCAACATATTTTTCGTTCTATTTTTAATCGCCATCGCCTTTGCCAACGCTACCAGACTGGAAATAAATACCTACGAAATTAAGAAAACTCTGCCGTCCCTAATCGCTGGCTTCGTATTAGCTAACTTAAGTTTCCTAATTATATCCGTTCTACTTGATTTTTCCGACCTACTCGTCAACGAATTATTACACAACATATCTGATCCCTCTTGCAGTTTAGCTTGCCGACTAATAAGACTGTCAACTGGTATGGATTTTGCCATTGACCCTGTCACTGGTAATGCTATTAAAACTGGAGATGCTTTAGCAAATTGGTTCGGATTTTTTTGGCCAATAGGGGCTATCGCGGGCCTCGGTATCGCTGGTGCCGCTAACCCATGGGGAGGAATAATAATACTAGCCGTCGTCACTGGCGCCCTTATTTTATATCTACTCCCCACAATACTGCTATTTATCCTTTCACTTGTCTTTCTCGCTCGATATATGGTTATCTTCATCTTGATCACCATCGCCCCCATTGCCATTATTTTTTACTCATTTCCTCCCACCCGATCTTTTGGAGAAACGTATGTAAAACAATTATTCACTTGGATATTTTTGGCTCCAGCCGTATTCTTCCTCTTATATCTAGCCACCTTATTCGGCGACCAAACATACACTTACCCCACTACTTCTTCATTATTACATCACATTAATATATTTGACATTGCTCATGCCGCACCAGTTAGCGGATATCAAGAAACCAGCTGGATTTATGGCGCCATTAGATATGTTGCCGGCGTCGCCGTCATGATCGCCGCCATCATGCTTCCCTTCCAACTAGGCGGTATCGGCCAACAACTTATCACAGGTATTACTAACCTAGGAAAAAAAGCCGGCGGATATGGTTGGGAACAAATGGGTATCAAGGAAGGAGCCGGACATCTTGCCGAATCTGGTATTAAATTCCCAAAGAAAGTTCCAATATTAGGAACCCCTATGCCTGAAAGCTGGGCAGGAAAAACATTATTTGGTGGTCGTGGTATATTTGGTGGTCTTGGTAAATTGCGAGCCGGTAGAGAAGCCGCCAAACTCCAAGCTGAAAAAAACTTGGCCACCGACACACGATACAACAACATGACCGAGTTAGAAAGACTTGGCGACATGAAAAACGTTGCCAGACGAAGAGATAAATCCATGGAAAGTGTCATGTACAACAGTTGGGACGAAGATCAGTTTAAACGAGCATTCGACGAAACAAAAAAAGACCACTCGGCCGGATTCAACAATTTGATCAATGGCAAAAATACTGAGGGTGCTGTTCAAGAAAACCTGAGTAATATGTTCGGCGCCCTAAAACAAATGTCATTAAACGATGCTAAACCAGAAAGAAAAGCTTTGGGTGAAAAACTTCTTGGTCAACTCATGACAGCCAATGGTATTGAATTTGATGAATATATGAATGTCAAAGGAACCAAACGTAACCCCGAAAATCAGGGCACATTACTCGATGTAGCCAAAAATCCCAAAGACCTAAATCTCAGTGACACAGATATAGTCAATATTGCTAAAACTTCAAATGCTAACGCCGCTGCCGGCAATTTCGGAGTAACTCCACCCCCCAATGGAGACCAGTTAGTAAGTAAAGCATTCGAAAGTTATAACAAATCCGAACCAAACGCTAATAATCATTTTACTACCGTAAATAAATTATTTAACACAATAAAGACAAATGCTGAAAATAATATCAGAATTAACAGTGAACGTCTTGGTGTCGCTCATGGAAACTTAAGTGCCGCTGCGTTAAGAGCCATCATGGACGAAATCAGACCTGGTGGCGATATTAAAAACGCACAAGATATCGCCAGAAACGCTGGGGCCGAAAAACTCAACGAATTGTTGAAAGATATTAGCACCGACAAAAATGGCGCTATCAGTAGTCCAGACAACAACATAGTCAATTATCAAATAAAAGAAGCCATCAAAAGAACGGGGGAAGCCAAACAATCCGTTCAAAATACTGTTCAAAATTCTAATTATTTCACTACCAATGAACGAAATTTTGTCCCCCCACATGGAGGATCAGCCAATTCAACCGAACAGATAATCTACAACGGCATAAACAATATTTATAAAGATCATCAAGGTGGTGAAAATTTTAAGGTGGTAGATGGTAATACCAATTTTCAAACCGATAGTCACGAAAAAAGAGTCGAATATTTCTTCGACAATAACACAAAAACTACAAAAGAATTTAAAAAAGAGTTTGTACAAAATAACCCAGTTGTAGCAAAAATGATCGACGATAAAAGATCTGGCATCGAAATTCGCAATAAATTAATTCAACAAGGCGTATTAGACGAACTCAAACCATATCTAGCAATGTTTATCAAGTAACCCCGCCCCTACAAGTTCCTCATAATTCGTCATTCGTAATAAAAACAAATGCTCCAATACAAAGTCCCCCAAAATATCAAGATGCCAGATCAAATTATTGGTCCCCTGACCTTGGAGCAATTTTTGTACCTACTGTTCGCCTCGGCTATAATATATATGGTGTATCTATATTTCGGTTACGGCAATTTGTTCTACGCCTTGTCCATCCCCGTCGCCCTGGTCGCCATCGCCTTTGCCTTTGTACCCGTCAACGAACAGCCCTTTTCCAAATTTATCGCCAACCTGTTACTCTTTTTGGCCAGCCCCAAAGTCATGCTCTGGCAACAGCAGCCACCACCCGTTTTTGAACTCAGTTCTCAAACCAGTAAAGCCGATAAAGCCAAGGAAAAAGAAGCTATCCGTCACCCCGGCGAAGTCAAATCACAATTACAACAACTCTCCCTCATCCTCGATACCCAGATCGAACCCGAAAAAGACGTCCGGCAAAAAATGACCGAACACGAACAAGATAAACCCGCCACCCGTCCCCAACCCAATGTCAAAAAAGCTACCGTTCTATCCACTCCCACCGCCGCCGTTCCCGAAATCAAAATCCCCACCCCCAAAGATACCACCACCGGTAATGGAATTGGTAATATTATCGGCGGCTTGTTCAAACGCCAAAAACCCGCCACCACCGACACCACCACCATGCTCAAAGAAATGGGAGATGCCAAAAAAGCCGCTATTGAGGAAATTTTAAATAAACAGAAACAAATATAACAAGTATCAAGTACCAAGAATCAAGTGCCAAATGACTTGAAACTTGATCCTTGGAACTTGATCCTTTAATAAATATTGTGAAACCAAAACTTAAAAAATCCAAAAACACCACCAAAAGCTCCACTCAAAAGTATTTACCTTTCCAGGAAATACGCGATGGATTTGTCATCATGAAAGATGGCAGCTTGCGCAGTGTGCTGCTGACTTCCGCCATCAATTTTGACCTGAAGTCCGATCAGGAACAAAACGCCATTATCTATCAATATCAGAATTTTCTCAATTCCCTCCCCTTCCCCATCCAAATCGTGGTGCAATCCAAAAAACTCGATCTATCCGAATACATTGCCAAGCTCAAAGACCTGGAAGTCAAGCAAGAAAATGATCTGCTACGCATGCAGATGAGTGAATATATTTCCTTCATCCAGCGCCTCTTGCAAGTTACTAACATCATGGAAAAAAAATTCTTTATCATCGTTTCCTACTATCCACCCGATGTTTCCGCCAAAGGTTTTTGGCAAAAATTATTCCCCAGCCAAGATGAACAATTAGTTAAAGCCAAAGAATTCAAGCAAGCCAAAGAAAAAATCAACGAACGCATTGGCCTGATTTCCAATGGTATTGGCTCCATGGGCCTACGCGCCGTCACCCTCACCACCCAGGAAATTGCCGAACTCATGTACGCTCACTTCAACCCCCTCACCTCTCGCCACCAACGTTTATTTAAAATTGAATCACTCACGTCTGATATCGTGGGCAGTGTCCTTAGTCAGGAGGAAGAGTAACATCAAGTTTCAAGTATCAAGGATCAAGTTTCAAGTCACTTGGCACTTGATCCTTGATACTTGATCCTTTAATTATAAAAAATAAACAATGAGCATTTTCGACAAAATAAACATTTTCAAAAAAAAGCCAACTGATCCGGCTCAAGTGGCCGCGATGGAAGAAAAGAAACGGCTGGAAGAAGAAAAAAAACGGCTGGCCGAAGCCCGACGTGTCTTTGAAGAAGGCATGACCACTCTCAAAGATATCGTCGCTCCCTCCGCCTTTCGCATTACCCCCAACTATCTGATCATCAACGACAGCTACGTGCAGACGCTGTTTGTTTTTACCTACCCCCGCTTTTTAAACACCAACTGGCTTTCCCCGATCATTGCCTACGACGCCACCATGGATATCAGCATGTATATCTACCCCCAGGAATCCAAAGCCGTCCTGGAAGACCTGCGCAATCGCGTCGGGCGCATGCAGGCCACCTACGCCATTGGCCGCGAAAAAGGCGAAGTTTCCGATCCCAAACTGGAAACCGCCATTCAGGACGCCGAAGAATTGCGTTATCGCATTCAACAAGGCAGCGAAAAACTATTTCTCTATGGACTATATTTCACCGTCTATGCCGACAGTGAAAAAGAACTCAAAGCCAATATTGACCACCTGGAGACTGTCCTGGGCGGCTCTCTCATCTACACCAAAAATTCCATTCTCCAACAAGAACCCGGTTTCAACAGCACCCTACCCCTGGGTAACGACGAATTAAACATCACCCGTAACCTGGACACCGACGCCATTTCCACTTCTTTTCCTTTCACCTCGGTTGATCTAACCAGCGACAACGGTATTTTCTATGGCTTCAACGGCCACAATCAATCATTAATTATTTTTGATCGGTTTGACCTGCCCAATCCCAACTGCACCATTTTTGCCACCTCCGGCGCCGGTAAAAGTTACACCGTCAAACTGGAATGCCTACGCTATCTTATGCTGGGTACCAACGTCATTATCATCGACCCGGAAAATGAATATCAAACTCTCTGCGAAGCCGTCGGCGGCACCTATATCCCCATTTCCATCAATTCCGACCGTAAAATCAATCCCCTGGAACTGCCCGAAACCCAAGCCGGCGAAGAAGAAAACGCTCTTCGCACCGCCATTATCACCATCTCCGGCATTATGAATATCATGCTCGGGCAACTCACTCCGGAAGAATCGGCCGTCATGGACAAAGCCATCAAAGAAGCTTACGCCCTCAAAGACATTACTGAAGACGCGGCTTCTCACAAAAATCCCCCGCCCCTATTGCAAGATTTATTCAATGTCTTGGAGAACATGAGTGGCGCCGAATCCATGGCGCGGCGCTTGCAAAAATACACCGAAGGTTCCTACGCCGGCCTCTTAAACAACCCCACCAACATTGACTTGTCCGCCAACTTCATTGTCTTCTCCGTGCGCGATCTGGAAGAATCACTCCGCCCGATTGCCATGTACGTTATCACCAACTTTATCTGGACCAAAATCCGCACCCAGTTAAAACGCCGCATCATGGTCATCGACGAAGCCTGGAACCTGATGCAATATGAAGACTCCGCCCGTTTCTTACACAACCTGGCCAAACGCTCCCGTAAATACTACCTGGGCGTCACCACTATTTCCCAAGACGTGGAGGACTTTTTGGGCTCCAAGTGGGGCAAGGCCATGATCTCCAACTCGGCCATGCAGATTTTGCTCAAACAATCCCCCGCCTCGATTGACCTCATTGGCCGCACATTTAACCTGACCGACGGTGAAAAAATGGCCCTGCTGGAAGCCAATGTCGGTGAAGGCATTTTCTTTGCCGGCCTCAACCACGTTCTAATCAAAATCGTTGCCTCCTACACCGAACACCGTCTCATCACCTCCAACCCGGAGGAAATTATCGCCATGCGCGGGAATTTGTAAAAAATTACGAATTACAAATAATGAATTTTACTAATTAACTATCTTTCATGTCATCCCCGACCGGAATCCGCCCAGGGCGGAGCTCCGGCTATCGGGGATCTCATCAACAAGGCGTTTACAAAAACTTAATAATGAGGTCCCCGCTCAAGGCGGGGATGACACAAGAGAATAATTAATTAAAAGTTCCAAATAAAAAAATGGCTGACGAGAAACAAGAAAGCAGTAACGAAATAAAACGCTGGTGCCTCTGGTGTAGTATTTGTTCATGTTTAATGCTGCTCTTGTCTTTGGCCCTGATGCTCCTACCCTTGGGAGCGATTTTTTATTTTCTCAACATCAAAAATCAGGATAAACTAGACAATCTACGTTCCGGCGGTTCCACTGCCGAGGCCGATTTGACCTATCCGGAAAATGCCCCTTCTACCGAAGAGATTGGCAATTGTATTGATGAATACATCAAATCACAAGTGGGCGAAACAGGTCTCTATGGGCATGGCGTGGACATTGCTACCGCCGGCCAAGTTCAAGACGTAAATCCGGGCTTTATTGTCGCCATTGGCCAAGCCGAATCGGCCCTGGGTACCAATATTACCAGTGGTAACTACAACTATTGGAACCGCTTGCCCCCCTACGACTTCGCCAGCTGGGAGGACTCGATCAATCAACACGCCGGCAACCTGGCCAGCTACATTTCCGCCGGCCAAAACACCATTGTTAAAATCGGTAATGGCGCCAAAGGTACCTATATCCCCAAAACTTCTGAAAAATACGCCCCCAATGACTGCGACAAAGCTGTGGTTGATCCCCCCGCCTACTGCCCCTGCGGCTACGCCCCCGACGGCATTGGCTATGGTACTTCGACCGATTTTATCCACGACCCTCACAAGGTTAACCAATACTGGATCCCCAACGTCACCAAATTCTTTGACCAAGTAGCGGCCATGTGTAACTACCTCGCACCGCCCACCCCCGGTCAAGCCGAATGGTGTTGGCCAACCAATACAAAAAGCATTAATCCCACCGGTCATTTCCGTGACCCCAATTATTCATTTAACAAAACTGATCCGGCCACCGGTGAAACTATCTATACCCATGAAGGTATTGATATTGTTCCGGCTACTGGTAACACCGATGAATACGCCGTTAAAGCCACCAAATCCGGCACCGTCACCAAAGTAGTTTCTAACTGCGCCGACGGCGACCAAACCTGCAACAACGGCTCCGGCAACGAAATTGTTATCGACCATGGCAACAATCAGGTATCAAAATACTGGCATCTTTCACCCAACAGCACTTTTCCAACTACCGGCCAACAAGTCACCAAAGGCGACCAGATTGCCACCATCAACAACACCGGCTTCAGTTTCGGCGACCATCTCCATTTTGAAATCTGGTTTGGCGACGTCCCACAAAATCCCGAAACTCTACTCGGCGACTGTACTGATGGTTCCGCCTGCCGCGAAACTATCTTGCAAGTTGCCAAAGAAAAAGCCGGGATGTACCTCAATGTTGGCTTCTCCTGCTGTGCCGGTTTTACCAGTACAGTTCTGGAAGAAGCCAAAAATCGCGGCGCCAGCATCGATCCCGACTTCTATTACACCAACTGGGCCCCAAATTTTGCTGACAATTGCCCATCTCAACAAGAAACCTGTGACCCTGACGGACAAAACTGGGGCACACGTATCGATAATATCAATGACATTCTACCCGGTGACATTATCCTTTTTCACCGCACCTACTATGATGCCACCGGCAGCACCTACACTCACGTCGGTATCATGGGCGAAGATGGTGTTTTCTACGATTGCAGTGGCAGCCAAAGCCGGGTCAATTATCTTAGTTCCTGGCATATTGAAAAATTTGCTGAGGGACGTCGCATTTGCGAGGATTAAATAATATTTAGCCAATGGAAAACGATCAAACTACAATCTACGACGCCTTGTTTGAAAAATATTTTACCAAACGGAATTTAATCATTGCCGCCATCTTCATAATTCTATTTACCGCCTCCACTTTTATCTGGCAATGGTTCTACCAAGCCACCATCATCATTAAACCGAATACCGACGAAGTCACCATTCACATCGAATCTTCACCAACAGAAAACAACAGTTTTACCGTTACCCGTAACGAAGTGATTACCAAAGAAAATATTGATAATTTCTCGATTAAAGTTGAGCCAAATTTGTATTACTACATTATCACCAGTAAAGATGGATACACCACCCACGAGGAAATGGTCCACCCCTCAATTCATCAGACCATCACCATCGCCCCAATTCTCATTAAACCAATCATTGGAAATAACATTTCCCAGCCAACTATTAGTAACGATCAACAACAAATTATTTACATCGATCAAATCACCAATCAACTTTCCTCCCAAAGTCTCACCAATCAGGAAGTTACCACACTTAACCAAGATTCATGGTATGGAGTAGAAAACATCATTTATTCACCAGACAAAACTAAATTTATTATTAAAGTAAAAAACAATATCACCGCCTTTGCTGGTGGCTTCAGTCACCCGGAAGATGATCCCGAAAAACCTACCCCAGCCAGCCCCTTTTATCGTCCCGAGATCACCAACGAAACCATAACTACCTGGACCTATAACCTGGAAAATCAGACATTATCCTATCTTAACCCAAGTATAAAAAATATCGCCTGGTTAAATAACGATCAAATCATTTATGAATATTTAAATATCACCGGCAAAATCGGTCAGCCAGGTTTCAGTATTGAAAATACATTGAATATCGCCGATCACGACGGCTCTAACTGGCAAGTGATTCAAACGTTAAACAATACCGCCTATCTCACTCCCAAGATTATTCCTTCACCCACCAATCCTGATCTAACCCTGCTGCTGCCTAACCCCAGCGAGAGCGGACAAAACATCTCCACGGCCATCTATTTACTAAACACCAAAACTAACCACATTGAACAAATAACTGAAAACAATATTATTGATGCCAGTTGGTCTCCCGAAGGCAATAAAATTATCTACGCCCAGTTGGATCAAAGTAACCACAAACCACTACTTTATATTATTGATATTGATAGTCGTGAAATAACCAGCCTGAATATTTATTCATACATTTGCAAAACCCACTGGCTGACAAACGAAAAAATTGCCATTGCTATTCCTACCAGTCGTTTTGACCCAACCAGTACTTCACCCGACAATATTTTTGAAGATTATTACTCTAACCCCCAACCCGAAACATTCGATACAATATATATAGTTAACGTTAATCAACCTGAACAAAAAACCAATCTTTTTGCCAATAATTTCCGCTATCTTATTGGTATCCATAATATCTTCAACACCAATACGCAAATCTACTTCCAAGACACCAGTGATAAACTTTACACCCTGCCATTATTAAAATAATTTTAAATTTAGAATTTTCCTAATATGTCCGCAAAAACCGAAAAAATTTTCACCTCCGAACACGAATCAAAAACTGAAGAATCAAAAGAAATGAGTGAAAGCCAAACCACCCGGGAAACGGGTGGTGGAACTAGCGGCGAGCAAGCTGGTGGAGGGAGCGAAACCACTCCGGGCAGTGAACAAAACCAACCAGATATTAACCAACCCAATGAGGAACAAGTTCCCAAAACCGAACCTGAAACAGCACCAGAAACCGAGGAGGGAAAAACAGAAGAAGGGGAAGAAGAAAAACCGGAAAGCGAAGAAAAAGAAGAACAAAAACCCAAAAAAGAGCCAGATAAAGAGGAAGAAAAAGATGACAAAGAAAAAAATAAAAAAGATCAAGATAAAAAACCCGAAGAAGACCAAGAAAAAAAACCAGGTGAAGAAGATGAAAAAAGTAAAGCCGAAGGCGAACCCAAACCCCAACCGGCACAAAAAGCCGGCCCGGAAAAACCGGATGTGGGCAAAGGCGCGGCCGATGCCGGCAAGGGAGCGGCCGATGCCGGTAAAGCCGCTGGTGACGTGGCCAGTACCGCCGGTAAAGGAGCAGCTGCGGCTGGAGAAGGTGCTGTCGCCGCCGGTGAAGGCGCAGCCGTCGCCGGTGCCGAAGCCGGCGCCGCCGCTGGTACGGGGGGCACCGCTCTCATCCCCATTGCCATATATGAAGGTGGCAAAAAAATCCTGGCCAACAAAACCGTCCGCCGCATTTTGGAATACCTGGCCTGGATACTACTGGCCATCTTTGCCATCATTGTCATCATCATTGTTCTTCTCCTCCTCGGCGTTTTCACCTGGTTTTCCAGTTCCGGCCCCAGCGGCTCATCCAACAAACAACCCACCCCCATTGCCAACCAGACCACCGCCGTCGATACCCCGACCGGCACTCCTCCCGGTGTCACCCTGCCCAATACCGGTTCCACCGCCGATCTTTCCACCTATGACCATATTGACAATGCTCCCACCAACAGTTTATCAGATGAATTTATCAGTTGGGCCAATGAACTGGCCGCTTTAGACCGTGACTTGGTTGGCTTTTTTACGGACGAAATCAAAAAAGCCGATACCTGCGAAGAAAGTTTACCCCTGCTGGAAAAAAGCGCTAATATTTTAGCCAAAATAGATGAATACAAAAATAAAATTAATCCCAACAATGATGAAGCTCTCTACTATAACTACCTCAAAAATTTCTACCAAACCCAAGACGGCCGTTTGATTAGCATGGCGGAATTTAATGAAATATTTGAATACCTGCTCATTCAAACCGGCCAAGGTGGAGAAATAAAAGGTAATATGGTGGACGATGCCACTCTGCGAACCTCCCGCGCCGAGTACCTCAAACCAATGATGGATTATCTTTCCGAACGCAAAATTACCAAATTAAATGCCATCCCCCAAGCCGACAGTGAATACATCCAAAATCAAATCAGCGAACTGGAAAAACACCGCGATCTGATAGTGGCCAGCGTGGACGAAGAAACCAAACCGCGCGACAATAAATATCCACCGGCTCTGGAATTTCTCGATGAGCGCGAATTAAAAATCCTCCTTCCCCAAACCAAAGATGACTACACCCAATACGGTGCCAAAGATATCACCGTCGACACGCGCGTTTATTATTTACTAAGTTACATCTATCACGTGCAAGAAATGACCGGACCGGACTTTGAGATATACAAAAACAGTCAATTTATCCAAGACCCCAGCACCCCCACCGACATTTTAAGCATGTGTACTGTCAAGCTGGAAGATGACCCATCCTACTGCGGCGCCAACAATTTCTGCGGCGTCGGTCAACGCCTGTATGCTCAAAAATGGTTAACGGGCAATGTTGACAATATTGGTGTTCCCTATAAAGATCGGGCTCACTTGAAAATCTGGCTGGGACTCGATGCTCCATATTACGCTGATGAAATTCCCACCAGCTATACTGAAGCTGAAAAATTATTGCAAGTCAACAACGTTCACTACGACTTCAAAGCCGTCGATATTTCTGAAATCGGACTCTACAACGAACGAATTGATTGTGCCGCCTGCCAGGGCCTATCCGCCTGTAGCGGCACCTGTCTGGATAATCCCCTGCCCTGTTGTCCGGTTGAATTAGATAGCGCCCAAGATAAATATGTGGGCGTACCCGTCGTCTGGCAGCACAACCAAAAAACCACCGATATTATCAACACCGCCCGTAGGGGCACACTGCAGCGTGCCCCTAACAGTCTACCCGCCGAGTTCGGAAATTTGTCCATTCCCGAAATCAATGATCTATTCGGCATAAATATCAATCCCAATAATTTTGATTATTATCAACTCAGCCATGGCAACACCTGGCAATTTTTTACCATGATTGGCACTCAAGCTCTAAATTATTTTCTCTATCAAATCGGTCTACCCGACAACAGTGCCAACAATACCAATTTTAATAATCCTGATGCTACCGCTCTTTCCACTAATATTGGTATTAATTACGTCAATGAAGTTTTTGAATTACCGAATAATTATCAGACCCCCATTGCCGCGGCGGTGATGGGCAATAATAGTACGGGCACGCCGCTGCGTGCCCCTACCAGCATCAATCTAATTAATTTCACCCCCAATCTGCATCTATCTCCCACCATCCATGTCAATCTCGTTAATGCCTTGCAAAATCAAAATCAAACCGAAGCTGCCCGCCAGGCTTTGGCCAACGCCGGTATTCAGGAAATAAACGCCCAAATTACCGGTTGGCCTGATAGCACGATTGATCCCTCAGAACTGGCCGGCAATGGATTAACCGGCGTCGCTAACCGGCTGGGTGATTTACTCTTTAGCCAAACCCTGGGCCTACCCACCAATTATCTATTTGATCAAAATAATCCTAAAAATACTTATCTTTCCAAAAGCGCCAGTCTGATTGCTGCCGCCACCCAAAACCAGGGTGTAAATTACACGGTTAATAATGCTATTTTAAATAGTACGGGCACGCTGCTGCGTGCCCCTACAGCCACTCTACACCAATCCTTACTACCCCTAACCAACAGCAACATTACCCAATTATTTGGCACAGATGAGGCCACTTCCCAAAAAATTGTCGATTACCTGGCCAACCCCGATAGCTATCAGAGTGGCCACAGCGCCTTCATTAGTGAAATATCAAATAATATCGACCTGGCCACCATGGCCGAGAGCCAACCATATTTAAGTGAATACGCCCTACAAAATATTCTCGAGCAAGGCACCAGCCCCACCCTGGGCAACGAGTTTGCCTTGACTTCACTGGCCGCTCAAATCACCTTGGAAAAAATTGGCGCCAATATTTCCAAAGCCGACGCCGACAAAATTCCCTACTTACTCAGTTATATTGCTCTCGAACAACAATCCGACCTCACTCCCGCCAATACTAATCAATCACTAACAAACATTGCCAGTCAATTTAATCAAGTCAGCGGTGGGGGCGAATCATTGGACAGCTTCCGCGAGCGATTAATCAATATTATCGAGAGTGCCACCGCGCAAGCAGAAACCAGTAATAATTATCTTTACCTGACGCAGCCAATCAAAGTTACCTTTAACCAAGCGGTTGATTTAAACAGTGATATCTATGCTTTCACTGACTCAACCATCTTGCCCAACTACACCACCAATCCGGGA
The DNA here is from genome assembly GCA_041648895.1 of Patescibacteria group bacterium. GTDB lineage: Bacteria > Patescibacteriota > JAHJAL01 > JAHJAL01 > JAHJAL01 > JBAZOB01. Next base: position 8,608 of record JBAZOB010000001.1, on the reverse strand, counting down.
CAAAATACCCCGGAAACCGTCAACAACATTTTGTCATCAATTGGGGTGGATATTAATTCGCTGAATTTTGTGCCAGTGGATGAATTTGATAATCAAAATTCGGGCACGCAGCAGCGTGCCCCTACAACCGTCACGGCTGGACAAACCTATTACGCTTACCCGGAAATTGACCTGCCGGAAATAATTTTCCCGGGCATCCGTCCCAATTATCAATATCATAATAACGTCGGTCAATTTGCCATCCTGGCCTCTTTGACCAATGTCATTCAATTATCCCAAAATCAACCGATTGTGATTGATGTTTATCAGGGCACGCAGCTGCGTGCCCCTACCGACGCGCCATTTCTGGCGGCCATGAACAATAAATTCGTTCTGGCCTATTCACCTCTAGCCGGCTATACCAATCGTAATGATTTTCTGGCTCACCTGGGCGGAACTGAATATATTTTTCAAACTCTTAACGCTATCGGCAATAACAACGATACCGCCATCAACAATCTGGCTAATATTGGCTCCATTGCCCTGGCCTATCGCTACAACGGGGTCGATCCCACCAATTTTACCAGCCTGGACATCAACGAAGAACAAGTCGCCAATATTATCAATACTGCCGGCATCATCAACAGTTATCAAAAACCCGATCTCAACTTTGGCATGGAAAATATGATCAATTTCGTCCGCGGGCAAAACGTCTTTGCCAATATCACCAGTACCCACGCCAACATCAACCTGGACAATATTTACCAGCAATTTGCCAACGGTTCCTACTATAATCAGTTATCGGATATCAACCAGGTCAAACAATACTTTAACAATTATTCCTCCCGCCTAGGCAATCTGACGGCTGATCAATTTCTCACCAATTTTGTCCAAACCCCTCGTCTTGATCAAATGGAGAGCTACACTCAAAGCATCATCGCCCAAAACACCTCCGCTCTATCCGGCCAAACCTACACCACCGCCTTAAATAACGTCCAATCCACTATCAACCAAAATCCCGCCAACATATTTAACCTACTCAGTCAAAACAGCGCCAACTTTCACAACTATAGTCCCAATTATATTAATGACATCGCCAACATTGGTAACAACATGATTAGTAAGGGCACGCAGCAGCGTGCCCCAACAACAATCAACTCCGGTTTAGCTTTAATCGGCTCCGGTCAACTCATTCATAATCTGGGCGGAACTTTCGGCTACAACAATTTCACCAATCAGTTTGGTTCTATGACTAGTTTTCAAAACCAGCCATTCAGTAATTTAACCAACCATCTTACCAATCAATTCAATCAACTGACTCAATATCCCGACCTATTTAACGACAATATTCACCAATTTATCAATAACCTTTCCCTGAACTATCTCACCAATAATCTCCTCAATAATATCGATAACGATCTGGGTAACAATCTATACAATCAAATCGCGCAACTCCAAATTGGTAATTTATCCTACAATCAATTACAAAATAATCTGATTCACAATCTGACTACCACTTTAAATAACAATTCCCTTCCCCAATTAGATAATCTGACTCAAATCCTGCCCGACAGTACGGGCACGCTGCTGCGTGCCCCCACCACTACCGGTGACGAAATTTTCACCAACTGCCGCCAGAAAATCGCCCAAGACAATATTGTCCACTTAGCAGATATCATCTCCTCTTTTTATCTGAATAAACGCACCCAATTCTACTACGGCATTGAAAGCGACGACCATGGTGAATTATTGCCCGCCGATGCCGGTCAAGAACCGATCCTTTTCCCCGCCTTTTTTGAACACCAGATATTCAACCATTTTATTCAGGACACCATCGATATCATTGTTGACAAAACCACCCGCGTTTTCCGCCTCATCTACCCCCGCGACGAGGAAGGCTTAGTTGACGTCAATCAACGCAACGATATCTGGCGCAATGACTGCGTTGACCGTGACAATCAATACCTATCAAGTTGTAAAGAGTATTTACACATCAATTTTTAATTTAATGATAAATTACACAAAATCATCGTAGTTTGTCATCCCCGCCTTGAGCGGGGATCTCATCATCAACGACGAAACAAATGCGTTACATATGAGATCCCCGCTCAAGGCGGGGATGACACCATTCATTTCTAATTTCTAATTATTTCATGAACGACACCGCCAAACCATTATCGCTTTTCTGGATCATCCTGGCCGGCCTAACAATCATCTCCACCCTGGTGGGGATTCCTTGGCTATTCGTCTTTGCTCCCACCGCCGGCAGTATCCTGAACTACATCAACATCAGCGACGACAAACGACTCAGCCAGCACCAACCCACCGGCACCACCTCCACCACTATCAATCTTAATTTCCCCACCAGTACCACTATCAACATCTCCCTTCCCGAAATGGGCAACTGTCTGGATGAATATATCAAATCGCAAGTGGGTGAAGCTGGGCTCTATGGCCAAGGCGAAACCATTGCCACCGCCGGTGAAGAGAGCAATGTTAATCCGGCTTTTATTGTCGCCATTGCCCAAGCCGAATCAGCTCTCGGAACCAGAATAACCAAAGGAACATTTAACTATTGGAACTTCCTCCCCCCGCCGGACTACCGTTATGATTTTTCCAATTGGGAAATATCGATCCATGACCACACCCAATTTCTAAAAGCCTACTTGGACCGTGGCCAAAATACATTCACGACCATTGGCAACGGCAGCGGCGGCACCTACGTCCCCAGCGACACCACCAAATATTCCCCCAACAATTGTGAACTGGCCGTCGTCGGCAGCCTGGCTTACGCCCCTTGTGGTGTCCGCACCACGACTGATGCCGACGGGAATGTGATTATCACCAAATATGGTACTCCCGATGCCGAGCACGACCCCACCGGTGTCAATGCCAACTGGATCCCCAACGTCACCTACTTCTTTGACCAAATTGCCGCCCAATGTAACTATCTCTCCCCCCGCCCCACCGGTTATCAATGGTGTCATCCCACCGATGCCACTATCATTACCGCTACTTTCCTCGACCCGGAATACAAAAGAATTCTGGGATATGATCATTATGGAATTGACTTTGCTCCGGCAAGTAGTGACGAAAAACAAGTTTACGCCACCAGCGAAGGCATTGTCACCGAAGTCTACAATAGTTGCCCCCGTGGCTCCCGCAATGACAGCTGCGGCGGATATTTTGGCAACCACATTATCATCGACCACCAAAACGGTTATGCCAGTATCTATGCTCACTTGGAATTAAACACCCTGCAAATATCATCCGTCGGCACCCATGTTAGCAAAACTCAACCACTCGCTCTGATCGATAGCTCCGGTAATTCCGATGGCGACCACCTCCATTTCGAAGTCCGCTACAACGGCACCGCCATCGACCCCAACAGTTTACCCCTCAGTAACTGCAGCGCCTACTCCTGCGCCGACACCGCTCAAGCCGCCAGCGATTTTGCCGTCGCCCAATTGGGCAAAGAATTCAGTTCCGAGAGCAATATCGGCACTATCGACAGTCCCTCTTTTGACGCCGCCGGCCTGATCGGTTCCGCCTGGTACCATGCCACCGGCCATGACCGCTACTACCACAGCTACATCCCCAGTTTTGAAAACAACGGTGACATCACTGTCTATCATCCCAATAATATTTTGAATGAAATCAAGCCCGGCGACGCCGTTTTTGGTGGCGAATACTACGGCACTCAATCAACCAATACCGATTATCAACATATTGGCCTTTTTGTTGGCCAAATATCTTATAATGGAATAAACTACCAAAATGCCGTCATCGAAGCCAGCGGCTATGAGGGCAAAATTATTGTCAAAGAATTTGACGATGGCCCGTGGGACGACAGTATTTTTGCTCGCATGATCGACTGCCAAATATAAAAATAAGGATCAAGTGCGAGAGTGTCATCCTCAACCCTAAGCGAGGGACGAGCGCTAGGGATTGGGGATCCAGGTAAGTGGATCCTGGATAAGAAGCTCCGCCCTGGGCGGATTTCTTTCCAGGATGACATTGACCGGACAATGGTTAAATATTAACTAGCACAACTCATTAATTATTCATTTATCTTGTAATTTATCTTCCCATGCCAAAAGAAAACCAACCCCAAAAAGACATTTACCAATTAATCGACCAGTACCTGACTCGTCGCAATATTATTATTGCCTGCATTGTCATAATCGCGCTGATCATTGGTCTGGCGATTTGGAATTATCTTGGCCAAAGCACGATTAATCTTTCCCCCAATGTAACCGATTACCAACTGCAAATCACCAGTTCACCTCAACCATTTACTCGGGAAAAATCGCCTGATTCACCCGAAAAAATAATCACCCAAACCACCGCCAATACCAAATTCCAAACCAAAGTCAAAGCCGGACAATATTACCTAATTGAAGTTTCCAAAACCGGCTACAGCCAATACCAATATTCATTTTTAGCGGAAACTTTTGCCACCTATGATTTGACGCCCCAACTTTTTGCGCCGGCGATCGACAACTACATCAAATTTCCCAATTACAATCCCACCACCAACCAAATATTTTTTATCAATTCACCCGACAACTATCTAACCGCTCTGGATTTAGAGACTAACCAAAAAGAAATTTTGGAAGATAAATCCTGGTACGGCGTGGAAGAGATTATTTTTTCACCCGATCACAATCGCGCCATCCTCAAAGTCCGCAATGACAATATTACTTTTTCCGGCGGTTATTTCAAAACTGATTTGGAAGATCCCGCCCAAACCAGACAATCAAGCCCCACCAGCGTTTTTTATCAACCCACCATTCCCAACGACTTCACCACCACCTGGGTCTTTGACCGCCTGAACAAACAATATCATTACCTTGATCAAAATATAAAAAATACCAACTGGATCAATAACGACACCATTGTTTATGAATATTCCAATTTCAACAACGACGCCTATGGTAACCCCGATTTTGTCCTGAATAATAGTATCAATCTGGCCCATTTCGACGGCACCGCCTGGCAAAGCGTATACAACTTGGCCAACACCAACCTTGGCTTATCCAAAATTATTCCATCCCCCACTAATCCTGATCAAATCATGCTTTTACCCGTCCCCTTTGAAACCGGCACCGAAATTAAAACCACCGCCCATTTGCTCAACCTCAAGACCCAAGAAGTAATCCAGATCACTCCCAACGGCATCGCCGAGGCCAGCTGGTCACCCGACGGCCAACATATTTTATTCGCCAAGCTCGACCCCGAACACAACAACCAACCCACTCTCTGGATCACCGACCTATCCGGCACCAATCAATATAGCCTGGAAATCAATACTCTGGTCAGCAAAACCACCTGGTTGGACAATGTCAATATTGTCGCCGCCGTACCGATTGTTCCCACCGCCATCCCGGCCAATTATTATCGCCAACCCGATTTCCCCACCCTCGATGCCCTCTATCAAATCAATATCAATACCAAACAAGCCACCAACCTCTTTGTTGATAACTATCAATATCTGACGCAAATCCATCATCTCCTTACCAACGACCAAAACATTTATTTCCAAGATGAAAGCAATAAATTATTTTATTTAATTAGGAATTAGAAATATTGCCCCCCAAAAAACCAAAAATTAGCCAAAAACCTGTTTATCAAAGCCAGAAGAAAAACACGAAAAAAACCCCAGGTAGGGGCGGGTTTGTAACCCGCCCTTCCGTCAAGGTTGTTTCGCCCAAAACCCAACCACACAACACCCCATCCCGTAGGGGCACGCTGCTGCGTGCCCCGCTGCCGCGTGCCCCCCAGACCGCCGCCACCACATCATCAAATCAAACCCCCCCGTACGGGACAAACCAGGCGGAAGGGCGGGTTACAAACCCGCCCCTACAACAGCAACCGTCAATGCCAACCCAATCGGCCACCAATAATCCCATTACATCTTATTTTGACCAACTTGGGCCAACAATAATCAAAATGCTCATTGTCGGCTCACTCGTCGCCGGTGGTGGCGTGATTGGCTCCGGCCTCTACGGCATTCACAACTGGATGGCCGAATTCGGTCCCGGCGGTAGCAGTGCCAAACAAGCCACCATGCTCTGGGCCCAGGTTGAACCCGTCTCCACCCCCACCGGCCGGCCCGGGGGCGTGGAAACTGAGGGAACAAACTTTGCCCAAGCCGGCGACGAACCAACTTTTTACTATATTGAGAACGCCCCAGAAAGTAGCGTTTCCGAGAGTTTCAAAAACTGGGCCAGCCAGATCGAATCCCTCGACCAAGAATTAGTCTCTTTGGCCACCGACCAGATCGAGAAAACAGACACCAGCCAGGAAACAATCGAAATACTAACCCTCAACCATCAACTCTACCAGCAGGTAGAAAACTATGCCGGCCACGCCAGTAAAAATAATGATGAAATAGACTACTACAACTACCTCGCCAGCCACTATGGCGCTCAGGAAAACATTGTCTGCAACCTGGCTTTTTTTAATGACATTTTTGAATATCTTCTTCTCCAAACCGGGGAAGGCGCCGAAATCAACCGCGCCATGGTGGACGACCTGGTTCTACGCCAATCCCGCTCGGCTAGTCTGGAACAAATGATGCAACTAGCCACCGATTATAAAAAAAATATTATCGAAAACAGTGACAACATCAGTGATGAGGCTAAACAGGAAAAAATTGATCGGTTGGAAGATAAACTCACCCTCACTACCGATTCCATCGAAGAGGAAACAAAAATTAGAGAAATAATATTCCCACCGGCCCTAGAGTTCAGCGATGAAAAAGAATTAGCTGTTATCCTCCCCCAAACCAAGAGCGACTATGAAAAATACGCCGGCAAAAACATCACCGTTGACGCCCGCGTCTATTATCTATTAAATTATATTTTCCACGTCCTGGAAATGACGGGTGAAGATTACGAAATATACAAACAAGATTGGATCCAAGAACCCACCTCCCCCGAGGATTTCACCCGACTTTGCGGTGATAATATTGAAACCGACCCCATCTCGTGTGACCAAAGCCCGCGAGAAACCGACAAGTGCGGCCAAGGTCAACTAAATTACGCCTATAAATGGCTCCGTGACGAACTGGACAATATGGGTGTGCCTTACAAGGACCGAGCCCACCTTAAAATCTGGCTGGGGCTTGATTCACCATATAACACCGATGAACTGCCCACTGATCAAACCGAAAACACCATCTCTATTGTCAACACCCACCACGAATTAAAAGGAATCGATATCAGTGAAATCGGCTTATACAATGTCCGCCTGGATTGCGCCACCTGTGAAGGCTTACTCACCTGCAGCCCCACTTGTGCCGACGATCCAATTTTTTGTTGTCCCACCACCCCTCTGCTGCTCGACACCGCCGTTGATGAATACATGCCCATTGAAGTGCAATGGTCACACGGCGATTACGCCACCGCTTTGACCAACAACCTCCACCAAAATTTATTCAGCCGCCGCAATCCCAATCAATTTAGCCCCCAGGCTCTGATTGGTCAATTCTCTGGCAATACTATCGGCAACATCAGCAATACCAATCTGGAAAATAATTTCAATTACTTTGATCTAACCAACAGTAATAATTCCAACTCACTATTTTCCCTGATCGGTCAGACCCTACTTGATCAATTATTTAATCAAACCGGCCTACCCAGCCACACCAGTGAAAATATCAACAACCAAAATCTGGACAACAACTCCACCTTAAGTAGCATTGGGGGCAATTATCTCAACGACGCCTTGGGCTTAGATCAAAGCATCTTGCCCCTCATCGCCACCCTACTGGCCCCAGACAATCCCCAAATCGCCAATGACATTATTACCTATTCTTCCTTACACATCCCGCCCTACCTCTACAATAATTTGCTCGCCAATATTAACACCAATCCCAACCTGGCCGTTGATCTGGCCTTCGCGCATATCGGCCAAGAAGAAATCACCAACTTTTTCGGTTGGCCGGCCGGCACTATCGATATCGACACTTCGGCCTCAAACACCATTGACAATCTTGGCTACCGCCTCGGTCAAGCCATGTTTTATCAAATCAATGGCCTGCCCACCAATCAAAACAGTTATGAAAAAAATAACTCCCTGGCCAATTATCAATCACTGGCCGGCAATATTTTGACCGACATTACCGGCAACCAACAAATCAGTAACTATATTCACAACACCATCCGTCAGAACCAATCACCCCGGCTTTTCGAAACTTTGCAACAATTAACTGTTAATGATATTGATCGATTATTATTATTGACTGACGATCAAAATGTGGACACAACGCCAGACACGCAGCAGCGTACCCCTACGGATACCGCCACCACCATCTACAATTATCTGCAAAATCCCTCATCTTACACCGGCGGACACGACGCCTTCCTGCGGGAAATCGAACCCGAAATTGATTACCAAAAAATTGTCGACACCTACCCCGATCTGACTTTGGATGGTCTTAAACAAATCATTCAAATCGGCACCAATCCCGATTTAGGCAATGAATACGCTTTAGCTACTGTGAGCATTGACTCGCTTTTTGATAAAAACGACATCGACCAGAGCCAAATTGAAACCCAGCAAACGGCTTATTTGCTTCAATATATTTCATTTGAAAATAATAGTACGGGCACGCCGCTGCGTG